>CAZEOC010000430.1:0-653 GCA_964513525.1 uncultured Saprospiraceae bacterium
TACAATTGGTATTTCTCCAATTGGTCAAGTATCAGTTATGGTAACAGGTGGTACTTCTCCATATGCTTATTTATGGGATGATGGAAGTACAACTTCTGATTTAACCTCTTTGACAGCAGGAACATATTCTATTACAGTAACAGATGCTAATAACTGTTCAGATACATCAAGTGTAACTATCGGTGAGATTGTAAGTACAAACAATATTGAGTACTTAACGAATTTATCAATCGCTCCAAATCCAACTAATGGTAATGTAATGATTGATTTAGAATTATCTCAAAATGCAGATGTTTCTATCGCTATTTATACAATTACTGGTGTATTAGTAAAAGAATTTAGTCAAGAAAATACAGCACAGAAAAGAGAATTAATTGATTTATCAGATAAAGCTAACGGACTTTACTTAGTTAGGTTTGTAGTTGATAATCAAGTGATTACTAAGAAATTGATATTAAATAAATAATATTAAACTGATTAAAAATTAAAATTATAAACCGTCATTGAGAATTTATTTTCAATGACGGTTTTTATTTTATTAGATGTTTACTTTTGATAACTTATTTAAGTACCTGAATACAATTATCCAAGTTAAAACACCTGTTTAAGTACCTGGACATAATTAAACGGGTATAAATAACGCAGTTTTTTTT
>CAZEOC010000430.1:663-1768 GCA_964513525.1 uncultured Saprospiraceae bacterium
AAAAAGAACAAGTTAGAATACTTGGATAATTGTGTTCAGGTACTTAATTATGCCCAAGTGCTTAAACCTCAACTATAAACGCTACTAAATTAACATCATTTTCTAAAGCCAGTTTTTTTCTCAATCTGTATCGAGCTACTTCGACACTTCTTACAGATATATTCATTAAAGGTGCAATTTCTTTAGAACTCAAGTTTATTCTCAAAAAAGCACAAAGTTTGTGGTCTTTAGGCGTTAATTGTGGATATTTTTCCCGCAATCGTTGTAAAAATTGTTCATGCACTTGGTCAAAATGTCTTGTAAAGTCTTCCCATCCTGCACCAGAACGTTCATCAGAAGAGATTTTACGAACGATTCCTCTAAGCTTTTTCGCTGTTTCTGCATCATTAGCCTCTTTAGCGATTTTTTTGATTTCAGATTTTAATTTTTGAAGAATTTCACTCTTTTGTAGTAAATGAACCGTATTACTTGCTAATTCTTGATTCTTTGCTTGAATTTGAATTTCTAATTTTTCTCGTTCTAATTTTGAAATTTGATGCTGTCGCTTTTGTTCTATTAATTGATGTTCGGCTTCTTTTTGTAATAAAGTTTGTTCTTGTTCCGCTTGTAATGTTGCTTTTTCTCGTTCGAATTGTCGTTTAGGAATAACAATCATTAAAAATAATAAAACAGAAAATACTAAGAAATAAATAGTCAAAGCAAATTTAGACGTATACCAAGGCGAAGCAATTTTAAAAGAATAAGAAGCGATGTTACTATAAACGCCATTTATATTTTTTGCTTTTACATAAAAGGTGTATTCTCCAGCATTTAAATTGGTATAATCTACTTCCGTATTTTTTGTACAAGGAGACCATTTATCATCAAAACCTTCTAAATAAAATTGAAACTCTGTATTTTGGGAATGACCAAAATAAGTAGCAGAATAATTAAATCTCAAATCATTATTACTATAATCTATATTAGGTATAATCTCATTTGTCAAGGTATATCCAGAATAGATAAGACTATCATTATTAATGATTTGTACCTTTCTTATTAAAGCATTATAATTAGTATCAGCAATGATTTTTGAAGGATTATAATGCATGAATCCATTTTCAGA
>CAZEOC010000430.1:1778-3648 GCA_964513525.1 uncultured Saprospiraceae bacterium
TCAAACTTGATTTAAGTTGTCCTTCTGCATCCAAAAATAAAGGATGCAAATTAAGAAAAACCAATCCATTTTCAGATGCAATAAATACATTCTCATTATCATAAGGATATATCTCTTCAAAGCTTTTGACTAATTGATTTGCTAACTGTGGAAAGGAGATTTGTTTTTTTACTTTTTTGTAAATACCACCATCTGTAATGTTTAGAATTCCAACTTCTTTATTTGTAACATACCAAATATCTCCGTTTGGTGCTTCAATTAATCTTTTTACTGAAGTTTGTGTTCCAAATATGTTATTCCATTCCTCATTAAGAATAAATTTATCATTATTTGCATCATAAGAATAGATTCCTTTTTCAGCACAAAAAATAACTTCATCTCTTATTTTGAATGCATAAATTTGAAAGTCAGAAGGAAAGCCATCATTAGCGCCATATTTTTTTATGGTTTTTAATGCGGTATAATCTTCATTAAATCTAATTTTGAAAACACCACGGTAAGGATGAGAAACCCATATATTCTCTGAGTTATCCTGAACTATTATCCTACAAGATTCCCTGAAGTTTTGTTGAAAGTCCTTTTTAGTTGTCCATTTATTATCCTTCTCTAATAAAACTAATCCATCATAATGACCACTTATTAATTTATTATTTCCAATATCTAATTGTTTCCAAGCACCGTTTTTTGATGGTAATAATTTAGCGGTATTATCTTCTATTAGATAGATACTTTCATGATGATTCAAAAATAAATCTCCTTGATGCTTGGATAAATTCCATACTTGTCCAGATGAATTTTTTATTAATTTGAATGGTGTTGCTTGAATAGGATTGTAGTAAGCTTTCCAATCATTATAATATAAACCATTAGCCGTACCAAAATATATTTTATCATCATGAATCTGGATAGCGTAACCCATTGCCTTTAAATCGCCATCAGGATAAATAAACGTGAAAGGAGCATTTGTTTCTACATAATCAATTCCGTTATCTAAACCAAGCCAAATATTTTGAAAATTATCTATGTATAAACTAAGAATATTATTGCCTTGTAAGCCTGAATTACGATTCAGATGTTGAATTACCTTACCTGATTTATTAACAATCAGAATACCTTCCGTAGAAGTTCCAAATATATAAGTAGATTCATTTAGCTTTTTAACACAAAAAATTGACCCCTTTTTCAGAATTTCATTATCATTTGTTTTCCATTCTATTATTTTATCATTAGCTAATAGAAATAAACCATTTCTTGCGGTACTAATTAATAATGTATCGCCATTAAATGTAGAAATACCTGTAACATTTTTATTCTTAAATGAGGAGGATTGATTGATTAGAGTAAACTTTTTCTTATTTAACTTAAGAATACCTTTTCCGTAATCATAGATAAATAGATTGTTACCAATTTTAGTAGAACAACCCAAAGAGTTTCCATTATAAATAATTTCTAACTTTTTCCCATCGTAAAGAAAAACACTTTGCCCTGTTCTGAAGTATACCTTATCATTTATGATATCAATATCCCAAACATCAGCATAAATTTGATCTTTAGGTGCTAAAAGAAAGTTTAATGAATTATAACATAAATTTCCATTTTCATCTGGAGAAAAGTATCCCATTTCACTCTGAGCACCAACAAAAATTTTACCGTCATTTGCTATTTTAACCGAACGTACATTTGTTTGATTACTGATCTTATAAGTCCTCCAAGTATTACCATCAAAAACTAATAATCCTGAATTATTAGCAAAGTACATAATACCTAAATCATCTTGAGTAATATCCCAATTCTGTGGACCAGCGATATAATTTTTTTTAAGAAAATTATGAATTGGTGGGATTCCAATATTACTGGATTGAGCATATAG
>CAZEOC010000431.1:0-3633 GCA_964513525.1 uncultured Saprospiraceae bacterium
GTGTAGGAACAAGTACCAAAACTCTTGGGTCTTGTTGATTTGAAAATTTCATATCTTGCAAAATCGGCAACATAAATGCAAAAGTTTTACCAGTTCCCGTTTGAGAAATACCAACTACATTTTTCCCAGAACGAATAATAGAAAAGGCTTCTGATTGAATTGGAGTAGGTTTTTCAAACCCCAAATCATCAATTGCATATCTTAATTGCTTCGATATTTTAAAATCTTCAAATGTCATTTTTTTCGAATTTGTTAATAGTTAATTGTTAATCAGTATTGAAATATTATATCAAATAAAAATAACTTAAAAATAACCGAATAACAATTAACCAATAATGATTAACGGTATTTAAACCGCATCATAAACTACCTTATACTTTGGATCTTCGATAATATTTACTTCGATGATAGTTTCAGCATCTTTCAATAATTTTCTACAATCATTACTTAAGTGCTTAAGTTGAATAGTTTTACCAGCAGTTTGGTATCTTTCTGTCAATTTATTTAATGCTTCGATACCAGACATATCGGCAACACGACTTTCTTTGAAATCTATTACAACTTCTTCAGGATCGTTTTCAATATCAAATTTATCATTAAAAACGCCAACTGAACCAAAGAAAAGTGGACCGTATATTTCATAATATTTTACACCATCATCATCAGTATGTTTTCTTGCACGAATACGAGTTGCATTCTCCCAAGCAAAAACTAAAGCCGAAATAATCACACCGATTAAAACTGCCAAAGCTAAATTATGAAGAAAAACAGTAATTCCTGCTACTAAAACCATAACTAATACATCAACTATTGGCATTTTACCGAAAGTCTTCAAACTTGCCCACTCAAAAGTACCAATTGCTACCATTATCATTACACCCGTTAAAGCCGCCATTGGTAATTGTTCGATATATTTTGCACCAAACATAATGAAAACCAATAACATTACAGAAGCAACAATTCCAGATAATCTTGCTCTCGCTCCAGATGAAATATTAATCAAACTTTGACCAATCATTGCACATCCTCCCATTCCTGAGAAAAATCCTGTCAAAATATTTGCTGTACCTTGAGCGACACATTCTTTATTTCCTCTTCCACGAGTACCTGTGATTTCATCAATTAGGTTTAATGTTAATAAACTTTCAATCAAACCGACACCAGCAACGATTAAAGCATAAGGGAATACAATACTCAATGCTTCTAAAGTGAAAGGAATTTCAGGAATATGAAAAGGGGGAAAACCGCCATCAATTGAGGCAATATCTCCTACTGTTTTTGTATCAATCCCAAAACCTAATGTAATAGCTGCAACTACTAAAATGGCAGCCAAAGAAGAAGGGACAACTTTTGTTAACTTCGGTAATCCCCAAATTATTAACATCGTTAAAAATACTAAGCCTAACATCAATAACATAGATGAACCAGTTAACCAACTTCCGTCAGCACCTTTAAATTGGTCCATTTGGGCTAAGAAAATTACAATTGCTAATCCATTGACAAAACCGAACATTACGGAATGAGGAACTAAACGAATAAATTTTCCTAAACGTAATAAACCAGCTGCAACTTGTAATATTCCTGCTAAAATAACAGTTGCAAATATATATTCAACACCGTGTGATTTTACTAATGCAATAATTACGACAGCAACTGCTCCAGTTGCTCCAGAAATCATTCCTGGTCGCCCACCTAATATAGAAGTTACTAATCCCATCATAAATGCAGCATATAAACCTGTTAATGGCGATAAACCTGCAATCAAGGAAAAAGCAACAGCTTCTGGTACTAATGCCAAAGCAACAGTTAGACCTGATAAAATTTCATTTTTATAATTGACTTGTTGAGATAAGTCAAAAAGATTTAAATATTTTTTCATAATTACTTTAGATAAAAATTCCATGAATTATAAATCTCAATAGATTTATATTAATAAGAGAAAAAAGCTAACTTTTTCCCAAAGTTGGCAAAGGTAAACATTAAAAAGAAATAACAAAGTAAGTGTAAACTAATTCCGTAATTGTTGGTATTACAGCGTTTTAGATAATAATTGGAAGGATGATAGACTTACCTAATATATAGATTGTTAAATTAGTAAAATCGTAATTTCATTGGGTCTGTGAAAGAAAATCAAAAGGTTATTTGGTGTTAATGAAAAAAGGTATCGGAGAACTTCAAGCGCTCCGATACCTAAATATTAAAAATTATGGTTTTGCAAGAATTAACCACATTTTACTGTAGCGATTCATGAATTTAGCTTTTTCAGCAGCTTCATCACCAATTCCATAGTATAAATCGACGTGCATTTTTTTAATCATTCCGCCAGTATCTTGTGCAAAAAGAATTCTGTTTTCAAAACCAACTCTTTTTCCTTTTGTGTTTATCACAGGAACTTTTGCTAAAACACAACTTCCATAAGGAATATATTTCGGGTCAACTGCAATTGAACGATTTGCTGTCAAAGAAACACCAACTGAACCTTTTGTATCTCCTTCATAAGGTAGATATACATTCTTACCAAAATCTATATCTCCTTTTGGCTTTTCTACTTCGTCTAAAATTTCTTTTCTAAAAGCAACTAAATTTTTATCACCATTAGGAAATTGTAAATAGCCAGAACCTTGCATATTAATAGTTGCAGCAGTATTTTCTTTACTTGCGTAAAGTTTAGTAACAGAATATTTTTCTGTTAGTGTGTCTTTTTCTGTAGAAGTGATAAAAACTGGAAATTGATACTCTTCCGTTTTTAATTCACTTACTGGAAATACTGGTGTATAATATGCAGTAAATTGCATATTGCCTTTTTCGTTAAATCCATTTAATTGGTACAAGTCAAAGATTTCATCAAAAGTTCTTTTATCTTTTCCTTTTGTCCAGTTTTGTAATTTTTCGACTGTCATTATCAGTCGCTCTTTTAATTCTGTTCTTGTTAATTCTAATCCTGTAAATTTATGCTTTACCTTAAATGGTCGCTTTCTTCTTAAAACTTTCGCTTGAAGCGCTAATGGTTTTAATAAATCTTTTGTAGCAACAGGTAAAATAATTTTTTTATCAGAAGCAGTCATGCTGTAGAAGTTTTTTGTATTTGCTTCTACCTTGACTTTTTCTAATTCTTTTTCATTTTGGTTATCAGATGGAGTGTCTGTTTCTGCTAATTTAATAGCGGAACTTCCAGCGGCAAAAACCAATAATGTTGAAAGTATTATTTTTTTCATGCCGCAAAATTAGGTTAAATATTAATATAAGTCAATATTTTAGATTGATTTTCAGTGATTTATAAAATACGGAGAACAAAATATGATTTTTTTCATTTTAGATAATGATAGATTTATAGTAGAATAATTTTGCAATTATTATCTATTTAATATTTTATTCGGCGAAGTGTGATAAAGATTAAATATTATCTAAGTGTTAAATTTTTATTAAAAAACTCATTATTTAAGTAAATTAATAAGTTTTATTAATAAAAAACATAATATATACGGTAAAGTGACATAATATTTTGGTTTGTTTTAATATTATGTTTAATATTATTTATCTAAAAATGATATATAATGGATGTCAAAATCTTGAGATTATTTCTTTTATTAAATTGCTTATTTTTATTTAAGGTAACTATAGCAGAAATTCCTG
>CAZEOC010000432.1:0-1560 GCA_964513525.1 uncultured Saprospiraceae bacterium
TTATAAATCGTATAGCAAAAAAACAACTGCGTTATTTATACCCGTTTAATTATGTTCAGGTACTTAATAATTTATAATTTAAAAATGGATTTACTACTATTTGCGCCACAATATCGTCCGAATCTATCTTCAATGATTCGAAGTGCAGAATTCTATGGATTTAAGCGAATTTATATTTATGATAAAAATGATTTGATTAAGCCACCGACAAATAAGAAAGGTCGTGCTGATATGGCACATATGGCGAAAGTTTGGACAGCTGGTGCAATTGACCATATTGAAATTATTAATATCGAAAATCCAGTTGAATTTTTAGCAAATTATAAAGGTCGAACTATCGGAACTATTGTCAATGAAACAGCGACACATTTGGAAGACTTTCAATTTGAGGCAGATGACTTGATTATATTTGGAAGTGAAAAAGAAGGTTTGCCAAGCGAAACTATTAATCAATTAACTGAAGCAATTTACATTCCAGCCAAAGGGGTGACAGATTGTTTGAATGTTGCGGTGACTTTCGGGATTGTAGTTAATTCGGCTTTGTTGAGTTTGAAATAATGAATTATAAAACGATGTTGGTATTTTCTACCAACATCGTTTTTTCTTTATATATAAATATAAGATAATTATTAATCCCTGAGTAGTTTCATTTCTAGTTTATACGATTGTAAATCTCTAAAAGCGACCAAACCATATACTACTTCACCAGGTTGAATGGTCTTATTTAAAATATTTTGCTCTGAGAAATTCTTTTTAAAACTTGAATTCGCAGAAGCTGCTACTGCAATATTTCCAATAGCAATCCCAATACCAAAAGGGTAAATGGTTTGTTGTCCATTCCTTTCTACATTTAAAGTTAGCAAACCATACAAAGCATATAAAGCAATATTACGCTGCTTGATATTATCTTCTACTAAATAGCTTTCCATTGGAACAATTGTTCTATCGCCAGCTATAAAGTCAATATCATCTTTAACATTGATTGGTTCAGTTGTATTATTTTGGATTTTTACAGCAACAATATCAATACCATACTTATCCTCTTTTTTAGCATATTTTTGATTTCCTGTTAAGGTAAGAACATCCGTTTTGTAATCATAATCTATTACTTCTCCATTATCTTTTGTATTGTAATTAAAATTGTGCGGATCAATTGGTTTATAAAAAGAAGCACAACTGCTGATTAATAAAGTTACTACTGAAAGTAGGAATAAGTTTTTCATTTGAATAAGTTTTTAAATGATTTAAATTATAGTCAAAATTAAGTCATTTAGAGTCAATATCAAAATTAAGTATTAATAAAAAAATCATACTAAATCAGCTATATAGATATTTTCAATATCGATATAATATAATTGAATAAACAAGTTGATGACAATCTCATTATATTTGCAGTAATCGTGAAATTAAAATAATCAAATAATAATATGGATCACAAAAAAGGAAGTTATAATGTAAATGGTGAAGGTGCAAAATGCCCATTCACAGGTAGCATTGTAAAACAACAAGCAGGCGGCGGAACAAGTAATAGAGATTGGTGGCCAAACCAATTAAAATTAA
>CAZEOC010000432.1:1570-3630 GCA_964513525.1 uncultured Saprospiraceae bacterium
TGTCTAATCCAATGGATGACGACTTTAACTATGCAGAAGCATTCGCTTCATTAGATTTAGCAACCGTAAAACAAGATTTGTATGATTTAATGACGGATTCGCAAGAATGGTGGCCTGCAGATTATGGACATTATGGACCGTTTTTTATTCGTATGGCTTGGCACAGTGCAGGAACATACCGTATTGCAGATGGTCGTGGCGGTTCTGGTTCTGGATCTCAGCGTTTTGCTCCATTAAACAGTTGGCCAGATAACGGAAACTTAGATAAAGCTCGTTTATTACTTTGGCCAATTAAGAAAAAATACGGTCGCAACTTATCTTGGGCTGATTTAATGATATTAGCAGGAAACTGTGCTTTAGAATCAATGGGTTTTGAAACTTTTGGTTTTGCAGGTGGACGTGAAGATATTTGGGAACCTGAAGAAGATATTTATTGGGGTGCAGAAACAGAATGGTTAGGTGATAAAAGATATAGCGGCGATAGAGATTTAGAAAATCCATTAGCAGCTGTACAAATGGGATTAATTTATGTTAATCCAGAAGGACCAAACGGACATCCTGATCCAGTCGCATCTGGTCGTGATATTAGAGAAACATTCGGTAGAATGGCGATGAATGATGAAGAAACAGTTGCTTTAGTAGCAGGTGGACACACATTCGGAAAGGCACATGGTGCAGAAGATCCTGAAAAATATGTTGGTAGAGAACCAGCAGGTGCAGGAATCGAAGAACAAAGTATGGGTTGGAAAAATACTTTCGGTACAGGTCATGGTGTACACACTATTACAAGTGGAATCGAAGGTGCTTGGACAGAAAATCCAATTCAGTGGGATAATAATTACTTCGAAAACTTATTTGGTTATGAATGGGAATTATCAAAAAGTCCAGCTGGTGCAAACCAATGGATACCAAAAGCAGGTTCAGGTGATGGCAAAGTGCCAGATGCACATGATGCAGAACGCACACATGCTGCAATGATGACGACAGCGGATATGGCTATGCGTATGGATCCTGCTTATGAGAAAATCTCAAGAGATTTCTACGAAAATCCTGATAAATTTGCAGATGCTTTTGCTCGTGCATGGTTCAAGTTGACACACCGTGATATGGGACCAGTTTCAAGATATGTAGGTTCAGAATCTCCAACAGAAGAATTGATTTGGCAAGATCCAGTTCCTGCTGCTCCAGCAGAATTGAATGATGCAGATGTTGCAACATTGAAAGCGGCTATTTCTGCGACAGACTTAACAGTTGCTCAATTAGTTTCTACAGCTTGGGCTTCGGCATCAACTTACCGTGATTCTGACAAAAGAGGTGGTGCAAACGGTGGACGTTTACGCCTTTCTCCTCAAAAATACTGGGCAGCAAATAATCCTGCTCAATTAGATACGGTTTTATCAACTTATGAAACAATTCAGAAAGGATTTGATAAAGGTGTTTCTATCGCAGACTTAATCGTTTTAGGTGGTAATGTCGGAATCGAAGCAGCAGCAAAAGCAGCAGGACACGATATTTCTGTTCCTTTCACGGCTGGACGTGGAGATGCATCACAAGCACAGACTGATGTAGAATCATTCGCAGTATTAGAGCCTCAAGCTGATGGTTTCCGTAACTATATGAAATCAAAATATACGGTTTCAGCAGAAGAAATGTTAGTAGATAAAGCACAATTAATGTCTTTAACTGCTCCAGAAATGACGGCTTTAGTTGGTGGATTACGTGTATTAGGAACAAATTACAACGGTTCTAAACACGGTGTATTTACAGATAAGCCTGGTACATTAACAAATGACTTCTTTACAAATTTATTAGATTTAGGAACAACTTGGAAAGCAGTTTCTAAAGAAGATGATTTATTTGAAGGTCGTGACCGCAAAACTGGCGATGTAAAATGGACTGGAACTCGTGTAGATTTAATCTTCGGTTCTAATACAGAATTACGTGCAATCGCTGAGGTTTATGGTTCATCTGATGGAGAAGCAAAATTTGTAAATCACTTCGTTGCAGCTTGGAATAAAGTAATGAACGCAGATCGTTTTGATTTGAAATAATAAGATTTT
>CAZEOC010000433.1:0-3623 GCA_964513525.1 uncultured Saprospiraceae bacterium
ATAGGGTAGAAGATGAAACGGCAAAACGTGGTTATCGTTTAGTTGGAGATGTTGATTATGAGGGCGTTGCACCAAAATCAAGTTTTATCACACCAGTTCCTGGAGGTGTTGGTCCAATGACCGTTACGGCATTATTAATGAATACTTTGAAATCGACTAAGAAGGAAATTTACGGTTAATCATTTTCCTATTGTAAGCTATAAATAATTTTGAATTAAACGATTAGATAATTTTAGATTAGTAATGAAAAATTTATTAATCATCCATTATCTATCATGCATTAATAAAAATGGATTTAAAAGAATTAGAAAACGGTATAAATCAAAAAACGCATTGGTATTATCAATCGAAAAAAGTGCCGTTATTTAGATATTTTGAAAAAGTATATAAAGAACAAAATACACCAATAACAGTAATTGATTTTGGTTCTGGTTCTGGTTTTTTTGCTTACGAAATGTTAGAAGCTTATCCAGATAAAATTGCCAAAGTTTTATTAGTAGATATCGGATATTCTGAGGAAGAAATGGCGGTAACTAAGGGAGAAATGGTAGAGAAAGTTCATTTTATTCCACAAGGAATTGATAATTCTATTGTTGTAATGATGGATGTTTTAGAGCATATCGAAGATGATTATGCCATTTTGGAAGATATTAAAAAACGATTGGGTGAAAATGCACACTATTTCATAACTGTTCCTGCTTTTATGAGTTTATGGTCAGGTCATGATGTGTTTTTAGGACATTATCGTCGTTATCGATTAAAGATGTTACGAAAGCTATTAGGTTCTCAAAGCTGTGAAATCAAAGGGTTATATTATATCTATGGTTCTATTTTTCCATTAGTTTGGTTGGTTCGTCGTTTGAAAGGTAGTAAAAACAATGAAGTTCCAGAAAGTTCAGATATGAAACCAGTTCCTGCACCAGTAAATGCATTACTTCGAGGTTTCAATTCTTTTGAAATGAACTTTCGTTATATTAATAAATTATTTGGTGTAACGGCGGTTTCTGAAGGACGGATAAAATAGGGCAAACGGCATTGGCTTTGCCTAAAAAAAAATATTAATTTTTTGATTGAGTAGGATTTATAAGATATTTTGCACCTTACATATTTTCTTTTCATAAAGAAAGTAGAAAAGAAAGAACAAAGTTTTAAGAAGTCATTTTTTCTTTATATAATGCAGGAAATATAAATATAGTCAAACTTGTGTGTTTTCGATTTTAAATAGAAAGTATGATTTTTAACGTATTATTAGAACCTTAGGTTCATTTCCTGTTTTTTAAAAGCATAAATTATGATTTATAAATTTTTTGTTTTGGTAAGTATGATTTTGTTTAGTACTTGTTCACTTTGGGCACAAACCAACTCATTCACAAGTCTAACATTGAATGATTACCCTAGGATTACTTCTGAAATTAGTAATGCTGATAAAGAAAGAAAGTTACAATTGCAGTTATGGATTGGTGGACTTGGTGTTATTGATGAAAATCAATATTATGGATATGGAGGACAAGCAGATGTTGTACTTAAATTAGGGAAACGTTTTGCATTAGGAGGATTAGCGAATCTTCAGTGGATTGATGGTGAAAATTTGACACCTATTATGCCTTATGCACGTATTAGTTTTAATTCTACCACTGCTATACAAGGAGGCTATGGTTGGTTCATGGAAGATTTTGATTATGATTTCTCTCTTGCCTCTAATGGATTTTATGGTGCAATTATTTTAGGAATGAAAAAAGTATCACTTGAAATAGGTGGCTATGTTCCTGATGATTTTGATGCACGTTTGACAGTTGCTTTAAAATTTAGGTTGTTTAAGATATAGCTTGTATTTTATTAAAATAATAAGTAATAATTTTCAGCTTTCGAGATTGACAAATCTTCCTAAATGGAATAGTCGAGGAAGTTAAAGAAATAATAGGTTGAAAACGGTGAATTATTTTATTGGCGTTCCTCAATTATCGTTTTTAATTAAAAAAAACATTATGAAAACATTAAAAATAATTACATTTTCAATTATTTGTATATTGATGTTCACAACTTGTGAGAAAAATTCTCTTTGGGTAGGTAAAACAGAATATATAATAGGTACTTATTCCAATAATAATGGTACACCTTCTTTTTTTATTGATGAAACAAGTGCTTTTTTATCTTATGATGAAAATCAAGTTTACGCTTACGCTGTCCCTGATACGGTTAGTGTTGTAATTGGAGGTATTCAAGTATCTAATAGTAGTCGAAATTTTTTGATAGATAATGATGTGAAAATTGAAGAGTGTACAGGTACTGATTGTAGAGGTAGTGATTGGGTTGAGCAAACAGAATTTAGACAAGGCGGTAGCAATTTTGAGACAGATGTTCTTGCTGTTTTAGTCTTAGATGTTAGTAATTCATTAGCAGGAAATATTGATGAGGTGAAATCTTATGCAAAGGATTTCGCTAAAACAATTGTTGAAAGTTCTCCTAATTCTTACGTCGGGTTAGTGTTATTCTCTGACGATATTGAGAACTTTAATGGTGTTTTTTATGGTCAAGATGACTTGAGTACAGTTTATCAATTAATTGATAATTATACCAATTACCAAGATAGAACAACACTTTATGGTGCTTGTCAGGCAGGGTTGAATATGCTAAATAACACAAACTTAGAAGGTTCTAAGAACTTAATCATGTTTACTGACGGTGGCGATAATAATACTGATAATCCATCTTCTGTAAAATCACAAATTGAAAGCTCTGCTATTAATCGTTTTGCTATTGGTTTAGAAGGTACAGATTTTAGAAAAGACGAGTTAGAAGACTTAGCTTCTCGAAAATCTAATTTTGAGGTAGCTAACGATATTTCAGATTTGGAAGAGTCTTTCAAATTAATTGCTCGACAAGTTTCTACGATTTACCAATTTGTTTATAAACGTTCGGATCAACTATTAGACGAATCTATTTCCATTAAATTTACATTCAATGTAGATAAAATTGAATAGAAACATTACAAAAACTATATTTTATTAGTGAGAATTTGAAAAAAAAAGGATTTACGGAATTAATCGTAAATCCTTTTTCATTTAGAAATGGTTTAATTAGATGTCAAACCTTCTATAATACTTTAAAACAATGACTCAATAATCTGCTCTAAAGTAATTCCTTCTGCTTCTGCCTTATAGTTACGTACGATTCTGTGACGTAGTACCAAAGTTGCAATTGCTTGAACATCTTCGATGTCTGGAGAATATTTTCCATTGATTGCTGCATGACATTTTGCTCCTAAAACTAAATATTGAGATGCACGAGGTCCAGCTCCCCAAGAAATGTATTTATTTACATTTTCTGTTGCTTTTTCAGTATTTGGACGAGTTTTAGACGCTAATCCAACAGCATATTCTAATACATTATCAGCAATTGGAATTTTACGAATTAAATCTTGATAGAATAAAATTTGTTCTGCTGAAACGATATTATTTAAAGTAACCGAATTAGAAGAAGTCGTATTTTTTACGATTTGTAATTCCTCTTCATAAGAAGGATAATCTAAAAATATATTAAACATAAAACGGTCTAATTGAGCTTCTGGTAAAGGATAAGTTCCTTCTTGCTCAATCGGGTTTTGTGTTGCTAATACAAAGAAT
>CAZEOC010000434.1:0-3595 GCA_964513525.1 uncultured Saprospiraceae bacterium
ATGTAAATATTGGTCGTAAGGTAAAATAACTTCTGTATCCGCCTCAAAGAAGTTGTTATACCAAATTCCAATTAAAGCTAAAATTACAGGAATGTTTTTATCAAAGTCGGCTGTTCTAAAGTGATTGTCCATTGCATGAAAACCATCTAACATTGCTTTGAAATTATCAAACCCAATCGTACAAGCAATTGATAAACCAATTCCAGAAGTCAAAGAATATCGACCGCCAACCCAGTTCCAAAATTCAAACATATTCGCTGTATCAATACCAAATGCTGAAACTCCTTTTGCATTGGTAGAAAGTGCTACGAAATGCTTAGCTACTTCTTTTTTATCCTTTGCAGACTCTAAGAACCAATCTCTTGCGGTATAAGCATTTGTCATGGTTTCTTGTGTTGTAAATGTTTTAGAAGCAATCATAAAAAGTGTTGTTTCTGCATTTACATTTTTAAGCGTTTCCGCAATATGCGTTCCATCAACATTAGACACATAATGCACATTCATACCTTCTTTCCAGTAAGGTTTCAATGCTTCTGTAACCATCAAAGGTCCTAAATCAGAACCACCAATTCCGATATTGACAATATCAGTGATTTTCTTTCCTGTATAACCTTTCCATTCACCGTTTAGAAGTGCATTAGAGAATTTTTCCATCTTTGCTAAAACAGCATTTACATCAGGCATAACATCTTTTCCGTTAACCATAACTGGCGTATTAGATTGATTTCTTAATGCTGTATGTAAAACTTCTCTTCCTTCTGTTTTATTAATTACTTCTCCAGTAAATTGACTTTCAATTGCATCTTTTAAACCAGTTTCTTCCGCCAATTGATTTAATAAATCAAGTGTTTCTTTTGTTAATCTATTTTTAGAGAAATCAAGCAAAATATCTTCAAACTGAATAGACATTTCAGTAAAACGATTGTCGTCTTGTCCGAATAAATCTTTTAAATGTGTTTCCTTTATTGTTTCAAAGTGAGCTTCTAAAGCTTTCCATGCTTTAGTTTGTGTTGGATTCTGATTCTTTAACATTCTTAAATTTATTTTTATTAGACGGCAAATATAATCAATAGAATATTAGAAAATTATTATTCAATATGAATTTAATATTAAGTAGGGCAATCGGCATTGCCTTTATCATTTATTTGGGTATAACCGATAGGTAAAACCCTTTCGAGTAAAGATTATCTTTGGAAGATTTTGCAGAATATTATTTAGCTTTAGTTTGGATTTTCCTTGTAATTGATAAATCAAAACTAATATGCTTTGTCGAATCAATTTGTTGGACAAAGCATATTAGCGCACTTAAAGATAGATTATAAATAAGGCAAACTATTTCTAATTACAAAATTGATAAAACGCAGATTGAAAAACTGGCGGTGAGTGTAAACTATTCGGCGAAAGCCGTTTATTTTTTATAATATCAACCCAAACTTGGATTTAATAATAATTCAAAGAATCTACTTATTAAATCAAAATTAGTTAATCCAGCTAAAACGAAAATGAAGGCAAAACCCCAAACTGCACCCCAAAAGTGAGCATCATGACCAATCAAATCATTGCCGTTTTTGCCCATATAATCTGAATAACCAAGATAAACAACTGCTCCAATTACAAAAGGAATAGGTACAATTCCGTATAGATAAATATAACTCCAAGGTGCAAAAAAGACATTCATAAAGACAACACCAGCAACTGCACCACTCGCTCCTAAAGCAGAATAATGTGTACTTTCTCTATGTTTGAAAAAGGTAGGAATCGAGGCAATGATAATTCCACCAAGATATAGAACTAAGTATAAGATTGGACCAAAAACATCGCCATAAAGTGCTGTTAAATAATACTCTGCATTGATACCAAAAGAGTACAAAACAAACATATTAATCAATAAATGCCACCAATCGGCATGAATAAAACCATGTGTTAAAAAGCGTTCATATTGACCAGTACGATTGATAACGTCTGGGATAAATAATAATCGACTTTTAAAACCTGGGTTTTCAAGCGCTCTATAAGATATTAAACCAGTCATTATCACTATGACTAAGGTCAAAGAAAATTCTTCCATTTTTATATTTTTAATGCTTATTTTCTAATTCGAGTAATGCTTTTCTGCGAATTGCAAATAACATTTCGTTGTATTCAACTGGTATTTTTTTACCAGCTATAATTAATGATTTTGCTCTTCCTTCAATTGCTTTAAAAAACCAACTAACAATATCTTCAGTTGCATCTTTAACACCAAAAGTAAGAAATACTTTGATTGTTTCAACATATCCGATTTGATGTCCTTTGTAGGCTTCGTCCATAACTACAAATGCATTGGTCTCTGGAATTTTGAATTTATCACCTAAAACTAACCAACGATAATAAGTTCCAAACATATCATATTTTAAATCTTTATCGCCAGTTATAATTTCAACTCGTAATCTATCAAAAGCAAAACTTGCTTCATTCTGTCGTATTTTATCATCTAAACTCAACGTGATGTTTCCATTAAAATAATGGTCTATTTTCTCAGAAATAGATTGGATTTCTTGAAAACGTTCTGTTGCCATTTCTTGAATGGTTTCATCCTCAAATTTTTGAAAATTATCTGGATGATACTTTGCCATTAATTGTTTACGAGTTTTCTTAAATTCTTCTGGTGTCAATATATCTAATCGAACGCCAAAATATTTTTCAATGAGCTTTTGCTCTGCTATATTTATTGCTTTTTCCATTTTTGAATGTTTAAATTGTTTTAATGTTCGAGTGTTTGATTGTTATAATATTTGAACATTAAAACAATAGAACATTATAACATTTAAGAATGGTGATAAGGTTCATTTTTCATGATAGTTAATGCTCGATAAAACTGTTCTAAGAAAATTACTCGAACCATTTGATGAGAAAAAGTCATATTCGATAAAGACATTTTGGTATTAGAACGACTGTAAACTGGTTGAGAAAAACCATAAGCTCCACCAATGACAAAAATCAATCGTTTATAAGAATGTTGTAATAAGGTTTGTAAATAATCCGAAAACTGAACTGACGAACGTTGTTTGCCTCTTTCATCCATTAGAATTAAAAAATCATTGGAATTTAATTTTGATAAAATGATTTCGCCTTCTTTTGTTTTGATTTGTCCTTCAGATAGTTTTTTCCTATTTTTAATATCATTAATAACTACCATTTCAAAAGGTAAATAATGTTTTATACGTTTTAAATAAATATCATTTCCTTCATTTAAATAACTAAAACTTGTCTTTCCAATTACCCAAAATTCTACCTTCATCTTTATTAGTTATTCAGTTTAATAGTTAATTTGTAATCATCTTTAAAAAATCTAAGATTTATCTCATTGGAGAAAACTTAAATATCTGTATTAAAAAGACGCAATATTGTATTTTTTATAATATTTCTTTAATTTTAGTAGATTTTTTCAAAATGTTTATCTACAATTGCCTTGTAAGCATCAACAAAAAGTAGATATTAAGCCTTATTGTTTTTGTAATAAGGAGTTAAAACAATACATAATTATATGTTTAAGAAATTTAAGTCATTATTTGTTATAGAGGAAAATGTACCAAAACAAAGTCAAAATGTACCA
>CAZEOC010000435.1:0-3592 GCA_964513525.1 uncultured Saprospiraceae bacterium
GATTCTGCTTTGAATTCTTCTTCTACTTTGGTTGTAATTGATTTTATTAAACCAAATAGCCCTGAAATGACAGATACTCAAGTTGCAAATTATGGTCGAATTACAACAGTAGTTTTAATGGTTATCGCAGCACTTTGGGCACCACAAATTGCCAATTTCGAAAACCTTTGGGGATATTTACAGCAGATGTTTTCTATTTTAGTTCCGCCGATTGTAGTAATTTTCTTAGTTGGTGTTTTCTTTAAAAGAGGTAACGGCGATGGTGCATTTTGGACATTAATACTCGGAACAGCTGGTGGCGTTTTATGGTTTACGATGAGTCAGATGGGACTTTGGGATTTACATTATACGCTGAATGTTGGTTTGATGGTGATTGTCTCAACGATTATTTTCGTGGTTGTTAGTTTAATGACTGCTCCGCCAAATGCGGAACAAATTGAGTTATTAACTTATCGTAGAGGTTTAATCAACGACGGAATGGAAGGCTTGAAATGGTATCAAGATTATCGTTTACATATTGCCCTTTTGGTGGCGTTGATTGGTTATATTTTGTGGTTGTTTTGGTAGGAGAGAAGGCGAATTAATGTTTTTGAAACACATGAATACATAGAAAACATAGTGTAGTATTCACTATGAAAACTTGAAAAGGAAGTATGACTTTGGTTGTACTTCCTTTTTTGATATAAATTAATCTAAAATCTATCGCTTCACCGATTTCAAAATAAATGCAGGTGGTACATTTCTAACAACAAATTTATAAACTACATTTCCAAAAATCTTTTGATATAAATCCTTTACTAATAGTGAATAATGTAATTGCATATATAAACCACCATCTACTAAATTATCTTTAGCTGCGGTCACGATATTTTCTCCGATATGTTCTGGAATATTGACGATTGGTAAGGTAGAAATTACATAATCTGCTTTCTCAAAACCATTCGCTATCAAATGTTTTTGAATGTTTTCAGCGGAATCTTCTGCTATGATTAATCTATCGTCATTTAGATTTTTTAATAATTCGCAAAATTGAGGTAAAATTTCAAAGGTGATAAGTTTTGTATCGCCTTTTAAATTTTTTAGAATATGTTTGGTTACCACACCGTCGCCGCCACCTAATTCGACTATACATTTTGCGGTATCGAAGTTTACTTCTTCAATCATTTTCCGACAAACATATCTTGAACTTCGTGTAATTGTGCCGGTTGTTTTGATATTTTTGATGCCTTGTACTAAAAAATTTAACCTTGTCATCTTTGCCAATTAGAGATTTTGTTTTTATGATTGTATTTTCCCAAAGGTAAGTATAAATTTTAGATTATAAAGTAGGTGTAAATTTGGTTTCGTAAATGAATTAACATAGAAGTTACAAAAGATAAATAAAAATGAAAAAAATAATATTTCAAAATGAACATAGACAAAAGCATTTTGAGTTTTTTAAAAGTATGAATCATCCGCATTTTAATATTTGTGCGAATGTTGATATTACTAAGTTTATAGCAATTTTGAAGCAAAATGATTTACCGTTTACATATAGTATTGTTTATGCAATTGCACGAACTGCAAAGCAAGTCAAAGAATTTCGTTGGCGAATTATAGAAGACGAATTATATGAATGTGAAAGTGTAACTCCTTCTTTTACGACCTATACAGAAGTGGCAGATGTTTTTAGTTTTTGCGATGTGGATTATGAAGAAAACTATTTTGAATTTATTAAAAAAGCAGCGGCGAAAGCAGATTTGATGAGTAAACAACCATCTTTTGAAGATTCGAATAAGCAAGACTATTTATTCTTATCGTCGATTCCTTGGGTAAGCTTTACAAGCCTTCAACATGCAATGCCTTATCATCCAACGGATTCTATGCCTCGAATGACTTGGGGGAAATATTTTGAAGAAAACGGAAAGATTAAAATGCCACTTTCTGTTCAAGCGCATCATGCTTTGGTTGATGGCAGACATGTTGGGCAATATTTTAAGGAATTCGAATTGTTATTGAATGATTTTGATGAGGTGCTTAAAGCAGCAGGAAATAAATAGGAAAAATTAAAAAACCTTATAGTCTTTGAAAAACTATAAGGTTTTTTAATGAATACTAAAACTTAATCATTAGCTAAAGCTACTTCAACATCGGAATAGGTTCCGCCCATTGGATAAGGCATATAGTTATAAATTAAACCAATTCCTTTTGCATAGTATTTAGTAATTGGAAAAGCAGCTTTATTAGTAAATAAGGAATAAATTTGCTCCATCGAACCAGTGTATTCACTAATTGCTATAACATCATTGTAAGTTTTTCCTTTGATGAATTGTTGTTGTTTAATAGAAACAACTTTATAAACTGTTGCTGTCGTTTGTTCAGGATTACTATAATCTAACCAAATGTTTCCTACTTCTAAATTAGCTTTCAAAAAGTTATCTTCTTTAAAAGTTTTTGAATTGAAACGGAAGTAATTTCCATTTTCTTCTCTCACTAATTCTACTTTAGAACCGTTGGCATTAGCAACTACACGGTACGTTTTATTATTAACAGTAGAATCTTTTTCAATAAGAATTTTCACTTTCTGTTTGCCCCATTTTTCTCTGTTGTGCTTTCCTGATAACATTGCTTCATTATGCGTTCTCATGGTATCAGAAGTTGCATATTCTGTAACATTATAAACCCATTCTTTGCCTAAATCTAAAGGATAGTAAGATTGTGCAAAAGTAGATATTCCTAATAGTGTAGTGATTGCGGTGAGGGCAATTTGCTGTGCAATTTTTTTCATTTTTATAATTTTCTTGTTTTCAATTTCTTGAAATCGTGATGTAATAATATTACATATATTACAAATGCCTTTCCAAAACTTATTTTTAGAAAGATTATTTTATTACTTTACGAATATAAGAATTAAGTAATTGTTAAGATATAGATTAAGTAAAATTTACTTATTTTAGTAAATGTCTTAAAAATAGAATGAATTTGAATAATAAAAATGAGTGATAAATGAGAGATATTTATATAATTGGTGGTGTTATTTTAGTCTTAGTTATTATTCAAGTTGTATTAGTAGTACGGTCAAGGCAGAAAAAATCAGAACGTGAAAATCGTAAATTTTAAGAATAAAATATTTTTGATATTCTTTCTATTGATTTAAAATTTTATTCCAGCTAAAATACCAATATTTATAAAAGCATTGGCATTGTTTCCATATTGAAAGCTCATTTTATTTGGATTGATGAGCAAAGTTGGTTCTAAATAATAGGAAACTTTATAATCTGTAAAAAACTGTACACCAACATTAAGATTAGCGGCATAAGTTGTTCTTTGAAGGTCTGATTGATGATTGAATTCCCATGTACTTTCTTGAAAAAATATTTCTTGTTTTGATTGATTATGAAGATTAAAATATAAACTACCGCCAACAGAGAAATAAACTTGGTAACTTGATTTTTCAGTAGGAAGATAATATCTAAAAGTCAATGGAACTTCTATATTCTGAACTAATAAATGTTCCTTTACAAGTGCATTTCCTTTTACATCTGTAATATAAATATCTTCTATTGTCTGACGATATTTTCTTTTCGTATATCCAACTCCTAAGTTAAGTCCA
>CAZEOC010000436.1:0-3366 GCA_964513525.1 uncultured Saprospiraceae bacterium
ATCCTAAAAATAGACGGCGTTTAAAAAGTCGAACTTATTCTTTGCACTTCACTAAATTAAAAAGTATAAAAATAGTTGAGTGTTTTAGCTTTTGGTTTATAATTATTGAACGAAAACAAAACTTTTTATTTCATTCGTAGCTAATCCATCGGTGAGTGCAATTATTTGGCGAAAGCCATTTTTTTTTTGATAGTATAATCAATCTTATTTTATCTTAAATAAAATAAGTCCGTCATGCCAATGAAAGTTGTTATCTCTTTGGAGTAAACGCTCAACTTATTGGTGTTGAGTGTACTTCGTTTTGGAGATTCAGACTTTTGTCGGAATGACGGACTTTATTACCTTTAAGTCAATTAAAAATTATTTACAAGTTTTTGGTCTATCTCCAATTTTTGAAGCAACCCAAAGTTCATTCAATCGTTTTTCGTAATAATCCAATAATAAATTCGTGATATTTAGTTCAATTGCAATGCGACGATATTCGCCACCTCTTTCTGATTTTGGATGTTCGTAAGCACCAATCGAAATTGGAACATTCATAAAATCCAATTGCTTTTTCACAGTCCAAGCTCTTGCTATTCCTAATTCCATATTATTTTTCAAAGAGTTTTTAATTTCTCTTTCTGTAGCAATTTCTTCTACTTTATCTCCTACAAAATGTGTAAACGGCGTTCCTTGTGGAATATCTAATGACTTTTTATATCTCGCTCCTCTAAATGGATTTCCGTCTGTATGTCCTTCTAAATAAATGAAGAAATCTTCTTTACAGCGCATATTTGCTTCACAATAAGTTTGTAAAACCTCTGAATCGACCCAAGTTGAGATTTTTTGATAATATTCTGGGTCGCCCATTTTGGCTAAATCAATATTCTGACAAAGAAAAACGGTAATAATATATTTGATTCCAATATTTCCGAGTGGATAATAGGAAACCGTCGTTTCACAAGGTAAATCTGGACCATTCAAATCGCCAAACATAACTCCAGCTGATTTTGGACCAAAACGTTCTCGTTCTTCGTGTGTTTCTTTTCTCGCTTGAACAACCAACTCCATCCATCTACAATCCCAAACTTTGATTTGTAAACGACGAACTCGACAAGCTAATTCTGTATCAAAACTCAATTTATTATCTGCTTTGAATGTCTTAATTATATCCAAATAACGTTGTCCATTTTCACAGCTTTCAAAATTTCCTTTAATCACCCAAGATTTAACTTGATGAATTTTATCACAATAAAAAGGAGCAATTTCAAACTCTTCAGTCAATGTATCTTTATTCGCAATATACATTTTCCAAAGGTTATCTAAATTTTCTGCTTCCGTAGCATATTGTTCTGCTTGTAGTTTTAATAATTCTACCTTTTCTGTCAATTCATCCGTTAAACTAACATCAAAAGCAGTTTGAATTGCATCAATTTTAGCGACCATCGAACTACCTTCAGAACAAATATTTACTAAACCATTGATTGTATACGCTTTGATTTGCTCTGCTTTATCACAATATTTATAAACAAAATCTATTTTATCTAAAGTATCTTTTTCCAAAAACTCAACCCAAGCTTTATTCAATACTTTTAGATTATCATCTGCTGTATTTACTTTAGATTTTAGGTTTTCTATTTTATCCAAAGTTGATTTTTGTAACTTCGGATTATGCTCAGATTGCACTTCTGCTACTTTTTCCAACATCAATTTTCCACGAGTACAAATATTGATTGTTCCGTCCATCAAATGAGAACGTATTTGCGCTTCTTTATTACAATATTGTAATTCAAAATCAATCAATTCCACTAAATTATCAGAAGGCATAAATTCTTTCCAAGCCTTGTTCAAAGTCGCTAAATCTCCTGTATAAGTTGCTACTTCTTTTTCTAACCATTCGATTTTTGTGGCTAAATCCTCGCCTAATTCATGTGTATTTGTCGCTTGTAATGCTTGAATTTTCTTCAACATTCTTGCTCCATTCTTACAAATATCTTTTGCAGCAATTAAAACATAAGCTTTCATAGATGGAATCGAGTAACATTCCATTTCTGGCAAATCTTCTTCAAAACCTTCTGAAACATCTGTTTCCATATAATTTGCCCAAGATTTATCCAATACTTTCAAAGCTTTAAAAACTTTTCGCATTGTTTCTACTTCGGGTTTCAAACCTTTAACATCTTCAATTTTCAAAGAAGTTTTATCAACAATTTTTAACGTATAATTTTCAAATCTATCTTGTGATTTTTTCACATCACCGTTGCAATAGTGTGTATATGCTTGCATATAAGAGAACTTTGCTAATGTTCCTTTTTCGCAAACTCGAATAGCATCATCGGCTTCTGCCAACTCTTCTAAACTAACCGATTTTGTAGATAAGAATTTTTTCCAAAGTTTATCTGCTTTTAAATAAGCATCCATTTTCAACTCCAAATCGTTATGCTTGTCCTTGAAGCCGGGAATCGAAGCATATTCGGTTTCTCCCAATTCCTGAATTTTTCGCATATAACTTTTTGCATTAGCAAACGAACCTTGACAAAAGTTCGAATTGGCATACATCAAATTATATTTCAAATAATCACCAGTTAGTTCTTTTGCAGGTTTTGGCAATTTACTAACATTAGAAATTTTGTTATCATTTAAGAATTCTTGCCAAGTCTCCTCGAAGTTGACTAATTGTGCTTGAAGTGTATTAATAACAAAACTTAGTATTAAAATAAATGTAATTCTGATTTTCATATTATGAAGTGTTTTTAATTCTGCTTTAAAGGTAGGATTTTTTAAAAATAATTTATCTTGTGAAGATTCATTAATCAAAAAAAATTTAATGATGAAATGTAAACTTCTATTTACAACGCTATTTTTAACAATTTCTTTCCTATCAATTGGACAAAATCGAAAAGTGAGATTCACACCAAAAGTTGGAGTTGCATTCAATTCTGTACAATTTCATACGTCGGATTTTACACATCAATACGAATTTAGTCCTCTATTAGTAGGTATAGAAACAAGTTTTGATTTGAATGATAAGTTGGAATTAGCAACTGATTTACTATATATCAGGAAAGGTGCACATTATAAAAGCAGTATTCCTTCTATTTACTATGATTATACTTTTGATTACATCGTTTTATCTCCGAATATCAAATTCCAACTAAGTTCCAAATCTGATTTAAAAGCTGTTTTGGGCGTTTATGGAGGTATTTCAACTATTGGAAAAGTAGAATTATCTGATGATATTTACATTAATTACCATCTAGGTATTCCACAATACAAATCTTTCGATTTAGGTGGAAATATCGGAGTTTCTAAAAATCAATACGTCTCAATTTGTATTAAGTCATTAAGCTAATCGGTTTCATCTTAATTATTCACTGAAAATTT
>CAZEOC010000436.1:3376-3585 GCA_964513525.1 uncultured Saprospiraceae bacterium
GTTATCAATTTGGATTAATTCGCTTTTCTAATTCAATGCATAGTTCATTTCAATTAATGTTTGGTGTAGAACTTTAAGGAACTCGAAACAAAACACAGCTTTTAAAAATCTTTTACCTATTTTTGGCGAAGATTTAACTGTAGTAGAAAAATCGCTTCAAGTATAACAATCAACTTACAAAACAAATATCAATTATAGTGTCGGACAGT
>CAZEOC010000437.1:0-3571 GCA_964513525.1 uncultured Saprospiraceae bacterium
CCCATTATTCCTAGCTACGAAAGTAAGACCACTAAACAATCCGCCTATTCCACCATTAACATCCGCCACCCAACCGACTCTAGTTCCTGCTGGATAAGTTTGTGGAAGTTGCACTCGAATATATCCATAGCCTAATAAACCTGCAGGAATATTAATGGATGCGTAATCAGATGTCGAGCTATTCAGCAAATTACCTGTATTAGTTACGCTACAAAAGAAACAGATACCCCCTGTATTTGCGGCAAGGATAGATGCACCATCTGACGCCTGTATGATTTTATCATTACATTGACTAAACAAGTTAGTATTCAATACAAAAACTAAAACCATTGCAACCATTATACTAAAACCTCTTCGATGAACTACCTCTTTGGTAAAAATCATAGGATTTAGATTAAGTAAGGGATTTTGCAAATAAAAACCTACGCATTTTACTTGTCCTTTTTCCAACTAGCTGCGTTAAAATTTGCGTAGCTCATTTATTTCAAATTCCCTAATATAAAAGTGGAAGGAAATTATAAATGGGAGGAAATAAGAATTTTATCAATTTATGTGGGCTAAAATTATGCCAGAGACATTTAATTAATGGATGACATCACCAAGTATAGGACGTGTTTTATCGTAAATACATTAAATTTAAATTTAATTTAATAAATATAAAGCTCTGACTATTAATTATTTAGTCTGAAATTATTTTCTGTTGTTATTCTAAAAAATGATAAAAACGATTAAATCCATTCGTGAAAGTAATTTTTTTGTAATTGCCCGACCTACATATAGGTGCTATTTTTGCATTAAAGTAATTGAAAGACGAATCCCCTATAGCTTAATTAAATGGATTAATGTCAAACAAATTATGCAATCACTAAAGTACTTCTTTTCCTTAGTTTTTTTCTTTTTTGTTCAGTTATTAGCTGCACAAAACATCTGGCCAGGAGATGTAAATGATAATGGGGTGGTTAATAAAGTTGACTTACTTTATATCGGTTATGCCTTTGGAGCTGAGGGAGCTATGCGAACTAATCTGGGGGAAACTTGGGAAGCAAAAGAAGCACCTGAATCATGGGGTAATAACTTTCCGAATGGCGTAAACTACGCTTATGCGGACTGCAATGGGGATGGTGTCGTTAATCAATTAGACGCAAATGTGGTTATCAATAATTTGAACCTAACGCATGATGATGTAACGTTTATACCAGATGAATTTCCAGTCGGCACCCTAGGAGAAAACCCTAGTTGTGAATTTATCAATGCTCCTTCTGCTGCCCCTGTTGACCAAGTATTTAATTTAGAAATTGCCTTAGGTTCAACTGATTTACCAGTAGAAGATATGTCAGGCTTTACTTTTACCCTAAATATATTACCAAACGCTACTGGAATAAATGCAGATACAGAAATAAAGCTGTCGTCTGGTACGTGGGTAGATGGAGTGGCGACCAAATCTATACTGGAACAAGATGTAGATTTAGTAAATCGTCAGCTAAAAGTTGCTTATACCAAAACAGACCAAGAAGCTTTAAGTGGTTCAGGTTCAATTGCAACCGTTTCCTTTCTAATTGAAAGTGATGTGATTGACTTACTTGTCATAGATACGGTAACCTTTATGATAGATAGCATTCTTGTTTTAGATAATGATTTAACACCTATTCCAATAGTACCTAATACCTTAAAATTAGCTATAGATAAAGAACTAACGGTAAATACGATTGAAACTAATACGACAATAAATATCAATGTTTTTCCAAATCCAACGAATGGTTTATTGATTCTCGAATCCAATCAACCGAATTTAGTTGAAATAAGCTTATTTGACGCATTTGGAAAATTAGTATTGGTACAAGACCTACAAAAAGAAAATTTACAAACAGTTGATGTGCAGTTTATTCCGAATGGGCTTTATACGGCAAAAATAAAGACAACAAATGGTATACAAAGCAAAAAAATTATAAAGCATACTTACTAGTAGTATTTTTCTTTTACTGAGCTATTGAATACTTATCATCATTTACATTTTAGTTTTACGGTTATAAATCCCCCCTTTTTTGATTTAAATAATAAACACTATTACAATGCTATACTATTCTATATTTTTAATACTCGTTCTTTTCGTAAATGTATTAATAATGACCCACTTCGAAAAGAAAACAGTAAGGAGAGAAATTCCTCAACAAAAAGAGACATTACCTTCAAATTATAGTATACAAAGAAATACAGTTACTGAACAAGAAGAAAATATTTTTAGTCACTTCACTAGCCCCCAAAATCATTTTATTACAAAATTTTATTAAAAAATATAAAACTACACGACCTTCTTTCCCCTTTTCCTACTGATATAAGTGATTAGACAAAATCACTTAATGAAGATAAATATAATAATCAGGCATTTTATTTGCAGTTATCATCGAGTAGATACCTCCCACAAAAAAACTTTATGCTACGTAATAGTCATAAAATAAGGTATCAAATATGGTTTGTTTTACTTATACTCCTAATTAGTGCTCAACTAATTGAGGCTAAAGTATTGCTTGCTTCCAATCTAGAGAACTCTACAAATACTTGCGATTATATTGAGGGCAATATTTCATTTTCTAGTACGAGTTTAAATGATACCCTAGTCTATCAAACCCAGTACTATTTAACCGATACCAATGATATAATCGTACAGGTTAGTAACCAACCTCAATTTATGGGGGTTACCAATGGCGATTATTATATTTATGCCTTAGCCTACGAAATCGGTGAGCCTATTACAGGTAACTATCCAGGTAATTCTATTGCTTCTGTTTTAAGTAAATGTGCTACTTTATCTGATAAATTACCTATTTGTGTTTGTTCAGGTTCACCTACACAACGATTGATAAAAGGTCGAATTTTTAGAGACACCAATGAAGATGGGATAGATAACGATAATAGTACCAATTTAGAAGCTATTCAAGTGCATGTTTATGAGGACATAAATCAAAATGGACAAGTTGATCCTACAGATGGTTTATTGTCAACGATTATTACTAATGCTTCTGGTCATTATAGTTATTTAGCAGATGAAATAGTTTTAGGTCGATTTATTAGCCATTTTGTGATGGAAACGGATACATCAACCATTCCCAACGATTTTTATTTGACTACTGATAATTTGGAGACTACTGTTTTTGCGCTAATAGATTCTATTGATATAAATAATGATTTTGGAATTAGCCATGCCATTGATATTAAAAACGAAATGTGGCTAGATTTAAATGGGAATGGTCTGCAAGAATTTACAGAAGTACCACTTGCCAATACAGCTATTTGTATAGCTAATTTAAGCCCCGTATTGATAGAAGGTATCGTCTATCCTCCCAACGCTTTCATGGATACCATTACTACAGATACGAATGGTATTTTTCAGTTCAATGATTTACCAGATTGTGACTGGCAATTTATTGTCCATTACGATTCTATGCGTTATGTTCCTACCTATGATGCGGATGGTGGCATCTTAAATATCACTAATTTCACTACCGTAGATGGAAAAATCAATGGCGATAATAATAACTGGTGTAATAAAAAAGATTGTTCGGACGAATTAGAT
>CAZEOC010000438.1:0-3546 GCA_964513525.1 uncultured Saprospiraceae bacterium
GTAGTAGTATCAACTTAAATGCAGTAGCCGTTAACGGTGTTGCTCCATTTACTTATAATTGGGAAAATGGTGTTGGAAATACAGCAACAGTATCTGTTAGTCCTACAGTAAATACAAGATATACTGTAAAAATTACAGATGCAAATGGATGTGTAGCTTACGAAACAGTTTCTGTAATTGCAGAGACTTGTGGTGAAATTTGTAACAATGGAGTAGATGATGATAATGATGGAAAGATTGATTGTGATGATATAGAATGTGGTCCAGATGCACCAGATGGTATTATTAGAAATTAAAATCAAAAATGATTTATAAATAATTATTTAGGGTTCGTTAACTATTTACAGGAAAACTGTAAATTAGTGGCATCTGTTAGGCTACTCCTTGGAGTAGCCTATTTTATTGGGAATACTACTCACTCAATTTTTGAGATTGATGTCGAGTTCTACTCATGAAACCATTTTATCAATTAGAGTTGTATAGTTAAACTTGTAATAGCAAATTAGAAAATGATGAAAAAATAGATTGTAATTCCTAAATAACAGAAGTCACAAATCCCTAATTGGTATGTGTTTATATATTTTGGAAAAAATAGAAATTTTTTGGTGATTTAAGTTAAAGAAAATAGTATCATATTATGAAACACATACTTTTTAATGATGATACATTAATAATTTATTTATTTATAAAGAATTGATTTTAAATTTATTATAAATGTAAATTTTATATGTTTGGCATAGTTTAATTATTCTATAACTTTTTTTGGTACTATTCATGTTCCTTTTAGGGTCTTTAATATATTATTTGCGTATTAATACAATACATATTAAAGTTATATGTGGTTTGTTAACATGTATTTTCAGTAATATATTAAATGTTAAACAACATAATATTATTTTAATGCCAATAATAGTTAGGTAGTGTTTCAGGTTAAAGAACTATCGAATCCAAATGTTATGGTACAAAAAATAACTCTTAAATTAAAAGATTAAGAGAGTCTTTTGGGTCAACAGTAAAAGTGTTACACTTTGTACAGGTGTTAATTTTTCATTAGGAAATCAAACAGGTCTACAAAGTGGAATAGTACTAACGAAGCCAAATGGTTCAAGTGATAACATCCCTAATGGAAATTCATATTACACATTTACGGATGTTAATTCAACATAAAATCATTTAGAATAAAGTCTAATTAAGAACAAATACTTACTTATTCAAGTAGTGGCGATTGCACCTCTACATAAAATTACACTGTAACCATAACTTCTAATGTAACTAATGCTGGAATAATATCTGGCGATGTTACTTTTTGAGGTAGTATTCCACTAAGTAGTGTCAATTTTTTAAATGGCGTGATAACTTCTGGAGGTTATGGTAATTCTAATTATTCAGGTCGTCACTAATTAAATTATTAAAAAATGAAAAGGTTATTATTCACAATTACACTTACTATAGCATTAGCAACTTACAGTCAAGGACAAGAGATCTGTAATAATGGAATTGATGACGATGGTGATGGATTAATAGATTGTTATGATTGTGGAGATTGTGCGGGATCGTGTAGCATCTATGATTGGGATGGTGATGGTATTAATGATTATTGTGATATAGATGATGATAATGATGGTATTCCAGATATTTATGAATGCCCAAACAGTTCTTATGGTCCCGAGTTAGTTCAAAATGGGACTTTTGAAAATGGTTATGCTTTTTGGACTTCTGATTTCAATCGAGGTCGAAATAATCGTTCTGCTACTTCAGGTGGTTGTAATAATCAAGGCTGGGTTGCGTTAAGTCCCTGTGCTTCTGACAATGGAAATTGTTCTAGCTATTATAATTATACTGGTGGTACACCAAATGGCTCAACACTAATTACTGCCCCGATTGGTACTGGTGCTAATATTATTTATAGGACAAATTGTAATGTAAGTTCAGGACACTGTACAGCACAAGGACTTCCTGACCATACAACAGGTACAGGTCTGTCTTTATATATTGATCCAAATGATATTCAAGGTGAATCCTATTGGAAACAAACTATAAATGTTCAAGCAGGAAAAACGTATGAATTCTCTGCTTGGATAATGGTAATTGAAGAAGATCCCAACCTTGTTTTTAAAATCAATAATACAAATTTAACTGCACCTTTTAACTTAGACCGATTGACAGGTGGCTCAGATGGACCTGATGCTTGGCAATCTGTTATGACTTCGTGGTACAGTGGTTCGGTTTCAGGTAATGTAACTTTAGAATTAGTCAATGTGACAGCAGGTTGTGCTGGTAATGATATTCGTTTAGATGATATATCATTTAGAGAAATCATTAGTACTTGTGATGAAGATGGCGACGGTATTGCTAATATATATGATTTGGATAGCGATAATGACGGAATTACTGACCTAAGAGAATCAGGACATACAGCTTCCGATAACAATAATGATGGTGTAGTAGATGGAACAAGTTTTGGTACAAATGGCTTACTTAATAGCCTTGAATCACCTAATAATTCTGGCAATTTAGTTTATACCGTAAGAGATAGTGAAACTTCACCAGATGGAAAATATGATGCCTATGAAGTTGATTCAGATGGAGATGGTTGTTTTGATACTAAAGAGGAGAATATAAGTGATAGTGATAATAATGGTGTTGTTGGTGGAGTTGGGAGTCCAACCATTACGACTAAAGGTTTAGTCTCAACACATAACTATGGTTCAACACCAAACAATACTTGGCAAAATCCCAATGCACAAGGTGCATGTGGTAATAACACAATACCGCCACCATCATTCCTAATCAATAATGATTGTGGTTCTAATCTCCAAGTCGATTTATTCATGCAAGGTATAAAAGGCAGTTCTAATCCATCGGTCAATATTGGTTCTATGACTAATGTAACACAAATTGTCGTCACTGTATGGATAGAAGAAAATGATTGTTCAACGAATCTTCCCAATGATATTTTAATTACAAATGGTAGTCAATCGGTCAACGCTGTAGGAACAAGTGTTATTCAATCTCAAAGCAGTAACGCCTTAGAAAAGGTTTATAGAGCCGTATTTAATAATCCAACAACCTCAACTGTTAGTCTTTCAAGCATGGGAACTTGTACCTCTACGAGTATCGAGGTTCAAAAAGTAAAAACGTCAACAGGTAGAGCATCTTTTGGTTTAGTTGTTGATCAAGAGTTCTTTAAGTCGAACCAGACTTATGCTATGAATATTGGTAGTGCGACTATAGCTCGTAACATTCGTATTCATGTGCCTATTCACGAAAAACACAATGATGGTCGTATTGCACGAGTTAGAGTCTCTGGTCTGGGTATAAATACTGTAACAGAAGAAATTACAACACAAACTAATGGAAATGAAGCAGGATTAATTGTGGTAGATATTCCAAATGTACCATCGACGACTACAGCACTTAATGTACAGGTTATATCTCCTAATAATTCAAGTGGTGATTCTTTTGGAGTCGGCTTGATTACTTCTGAAACGACTTCGGCTTGTTGTAGTCCAACAAATATATCTCCTTACGTTAATACAAATAGTG
>CAZEOC010000439.1:0-3543 GCA_964513525.1 uncultured Saprospiraceae bacterium
GTGGTGTTGTCAAATACGATTGTGAACCTATACAAACTGTATCAATTCCAATAATGGAAGTTGGTTGTTGCGGTACATTCACCACATTCACAGTAACCGTTCGAGGCGTTCCGTTTCCACATATATTAGAAGGCGAAACCGTCAAAGTATAAGTTCCTGCACTTGTCCAGTTTACACTTGCCGTACTTCCCAAAAAGCTCAACGCTCCGCCACCAGAAATTGACCAATTATAAGTTGTATTCGATTGACCAACTACAGAATAAGTTTCTGTTCCGATACAAACCGTTGTATTTCCAACGAATGAAGAAGGTTGTTGCGGTACATCATTTACCGTAATTGTAATTTGTCGAGAAGAACCATTTCCACAGTCATTGGTCGGCGTTACAATCAAAGTATGTGTTCCTGAATTTGTCCAGTTAATTGTTGCTATATTTCCATTTTCGGTTAATGTTCCACCAGAACTTAAATTCCAATTATAAGTTACACCGATTTCAGCAGCGACCGAATAGTTTTGTGTGCTTAAACAAGTATTAGTAACTCCTTGTATGGCAGTCGGCTGAACTGGAATTTTATCAACAACAACATTCAAATTTCCAATTTGTCCGATACCACAAATATTACTTGGCTCACAAAAAATCTTGTGTCCACCAACTACTGCCCAATTAATAATTGCTGTATTTCCTAATGGAAAAACTGTTCCTCCACCAGAAACTGACCAGTTGTAATTCTCTCCAAAAACATTAGTAACTGAATAGGTTTCTGAACCCAAACACGGCGTAGTATCGCCGACGATTTGTGGTATTTCGGGAACATCTAAGACTCGAACTTGGTAATTAAAATCTTGACTATTACCACAATCATTAGTAGAAACAATGGTAATTGTATGTAAACCTTTAGTTGTCCAGTTAATATTGGCAGAACCACCATTAGCAACCAAAATTCCACCTCCAGAAAGCGACCAATTATAAGATATTCCTGCTCCAGGAATAACTGGAATTGTATAAGTTTTTTGCGTCAAACAAGTTATTGAATCGCCAAGAATGCTACGAACAGGAAGTGGTAAACAAGCTAATTTTGAAAGAAACATATCTGAATTACTGACACTATTTATCGTATCTAAATCAAATATTGCTTGACCTAAAAAGTTACCTGTAATATAAACAGATTCATTATCGTCTGCAATAATACTATTTCCAATACTTCCGAATCCGCCTTCTATTTTTCTTAAATATTCTGAAGTTCCGCTATAATCATATTTTGCAATAAAAGCTTCTGAAGTTGGTGTTTGTATGGTTGTATTTCCGCTAATAAGTGAGGTTTGAAAATCTCCTGTTAGATACAAACCATTATTCTTAGCAACCATATCAATCACATTTTCATTACCACTTCCACTAATAGTTGTTGCCCAAAGCCAACCGCCTGTATTTGCTGCTTTTGCAATGAAAATATCAGCAGTTGTATTAGAATTTGAGTTGTTCAGTACATTTGTGCCAAAAGAAAAATCACCATTCATCTCACCAGAAACATAAATATCATCATTTTCATCAACCGCCAGAGCAGTTCCCAAATTAGCAATACCATTAGGAATCGCAGTAGTAGTAGAAGTAAGATTTTTATTTAATGCCAGATTTGTAGTGTAGCGTCTTAAAAATACTTGTAAATCTTGAATTCCATTAACAGGACAACCGATACAAGAACTATTATAAGTATAACCGCTTATGATAGGTCTATCTTGGTTATCAACAACTATGCTACCAGCAAAAAAACGAACGGAAGAACTAAGCGCAATTGCATTTTGATATGTTCCATTTGCATTATATTTTGCTAAAAAACTTGAAATAATAAAACTTCCTGCATTACTTAATACCGATGAACCAAACTCTACATTTGCTTGAAACGCTCCAGTCAGATAAGTTGTACCATCTTTCGCTGTTGCCATATCAAAATTCTTAAAAAGAATACTATTTAAATCTAAATTGGGGATATAGATTCTATTTACCCAAATCAAGTTTCCATTATTATCGTATTTAGCATGAAATAAATTAGTAAATGCATTACTAACTACCGATAGATTTGTACCTCCAAAATTGACTGTATTTTGAAAACTACCAGTAATGTATATATTTAATGTGGTGTCTAAACCTATCACCAAACCTTCTTCTTTCCCAACGCTGCTCAATTTTTTTGCCCAAACTACATTTCCCAAAGAGTCAAACTTTGCAAAAAAGGCATCATCAGAACCAGCTGAAATTAAGGTAAAAGTGTCTAACTGAATCGTATCTCGAAAAGTACCAATTACATATAAATTCCCTAAAGAATCTCGTTTTACATCATTAGCTTCATCAATATTTTGACCGCCATAATCGACTGTCCATTCGAAAGATTGTCCTTGTAGAACATAGGAAAAACTCACTGCCAAAAGCAGTAAAATAAGTCTAATTTTACTCATAAGTATTAGGTTTTAATGTGTTAATTTAGTTGATAATCAGTACACCAGTTTTAATTATTTACTGATGATTTCGGATTAAACTTGAAAATCAATAATTTGTTTGTGGGCTAATTAGAAAATAAGTCTTAATTCTGGTTCTTAACATTTTGGAAACAAAAAAGCCTGAGTAAATCAATGATTTACTCAGGCTCTAAATTTAAATAATACTTTATTTATGAATTATGAATTTATCACTTCACCAAATAAATCATATTCAGAAGCGTCAATGATTTTAACCATTGCAAAATCACCTAAACGAACATAAAAATCTTCTGCTGAAACCAATACTTCATTATCCACTTCTGGTGAATCAAATTCTGTACGACCAACAAAATATCCACCTTCTTTTCTATCAAATAATACTTTGTAGGTTTCTCCGATTTTTGCTTCATTTTTCGCATAAGAAATCTCTTGCTGAATTTCCATCAATCGATTCGTTCTATCTGCTTTTACTTCTGCTGGAATATCATCTTCCAAATCATACGCTCGAGTATCTTCTTCATGCGAATACATAAAGACACCTAAACGTTCGAATTCCATTTCTCGTACAAAATCGCACATTTCTTGAAATTCTTCTTCCGTTTCTCCAGGAAAACCAACCAACATTGTCGTACGAATCGCAATTCCTGGTACTTTCTGACGAGCTTCGTTTATTAATGCCGTTTGTTCTTCTCTTGTGATATTTCTACGCATTCTATCCAAAACAGAATTACTGGCGTGTTGCAATGGAATATCTAAATAATTACAAACATTTTCATTGCGTTCAATTGCATCAAAAATCGCTTTTGGAAATTTAGTTGGATAAGCATAATGTAATCGAATCCAATCTATTCCTTCTACTGCTGCCAAAGCATCCAATAATTCTGGCAACATTCTTTTTTTATAAATATCTAAACCGTAATACGTTAATTCTTGAGCAATTAACATCAATTCTTTTGTTCCGTTTTTAGCCAAATTTTTCGCTTCTTCTACTAAACTGTCGATTGAACGAGAAATATGTTTTCCTCTCATCAAAGGAATTGCACAAAAAGAACAAGTTCGATTACAACCTTCTG
>CAZEOC010000440.1:0-3542 GCA_964513525.1 uncultured Saprospiraceae bacterium
AACCGGTGCAACTATCAATAGTGCAACCAAGTCCGCCTGCCAGGACGGTGCTATAAATATGATCCCTGCCAATGCTGCTGCCAATCGAGAAGCCACGCCCATGGGAGTGAGCCAATAGCCAACGACCGCTGTAGACAAGGCAATTACGCCTGCGATACAGGAACTGGCAGTGTAGGAAAATTCAAGTAGATCAAAGCCGGTAGATGATACAAACAACAGCACGGGGGCGTAAACAAACGCCATAGGTGCTACCACCTTCCCCAAGCCAAGTGTAAAGGCCGAAATACCTGTTCTAAATGGATTGGCATTGGCTATAGCGGCAGCGGCATAGGCTGACGTGCACACTGGCGGTGTAATCTCTGACACGACGCCATAGTAGAGTACAAACATGTGGCTCGCGATCGGGGGAATACCGAGCTGCGCCAATGCCGGTTGAGCCACAGAGACCAACATGATGTACAAAGCAGTTGTAGGTATGCCTGCGCCCATCAGTATGCAGGCGATAGCGATAAACAGAAGCGATAGGAAGAGTTGAAGATCAGCAACCGAGATGATGGCGAGTTCGGCAATGGGTATCAGCGCATGCAAATCTGTCGCTAGATTGCTTGCACCCTGCGTCACCATAAAGCCCAAACGAAATCCGATACCTGTTGTATTGATCACGCCGACCACGATGCCAACCGCAGCTGATGCAGCACCAACGGCCAATGCGTATTTCACGCCAGTTTCCAGCGACACTATCATCTGTGGAATCTTGATGCGTGGTTGTGGGTTGAGTGTGCCAATTACTGAGGCGAGTAGTAAAAGCACCGTCATATTCAATTCAAACCCTCCGGTCTGAAACTTCCAGAGGACAAATGCCATGAAGGCCAGTGGGTAGATCAAGGTAGCCGGCTTGCGCCATCGTGACATGCCCACCACCAGCAACAGTGAGATTCCACAGAAGGCTGACATGAAAGGTGTATAACCGGAGAACAGAACAAACAGGAGAGCTATCAGCGGCAGGATATTAGCCCAGCCATCACGCCAGACGGTTGCAAACTTAGGCATCATGCCTTCAGAGAGCCCCTTTAAATTGAGTCGTCTTGCCGTTAGATGTACGACAGCAAACACACCTACGTAATGCAGTAAAGCTGGAAAGATAGCCGCAATGACGATAGTGGTATAAGGAACCTGAAGAAACTCTGCCATGATGAATGCCGCAGCACCCATAATTGGTGGCGTTATCTGGCCACCTGCTGATGATGCGGCTTCAACGCCGCCGGCAAAATGGCCTGGGTAGCCTAAACGCTTCATATTCGGGATCGTCAACGCACCGGTAGATACGGTGTTGGCAACTGAAGAGCCTGAAATGGTGCCGAAGAATGCCGATGAGACTACCGATACCTTTGCAGGCCCACCTGTGTATCGCCCAGCCACAATAGTGGCGTTGTCTATAAACAACTGCCCAAGACCCGTACGTTGAGCGATAACACCAAACAGAACGAAGTGAAAAACAATGGTGGATACAACCCACAGGGTCACACCAAAGATGCCCTCTTGAGGGAAATACATCGATGACACAAACGTATTGAACTTAACACCCGGATGCTGAAACAAGCCGGAGAAGTAAGGTCCATAAAGCGCGTACGATATGAATACGCAAATTATGAGTGGTAAGACCCAGCCAAGTGTTCGACGAGCGATATCCAGTACCAACAGAATCAGCACGACACCGAAAAAGATATCGAACTGGTTGGGATTGCCCATGCGGAATGTCTGTTCTTCGATCCCAAGCCAGGAAATTCCGCGCCAAGCGAGACCCACATACAGTGAGGCACTAACACCCAAAACCATAAGGATCAGATCATAAAATGGAATATTGCCGACGCGAAAACGGCTCTGTTTTAAGGCAAAGAGGCCATCTGTTTTAAAAACCGGGAAGAGGGCATAGGTTAAAATAAACAGGCCGGCAAGGTGCCAGCCCATATGCCAGTGATCTGCGGGCAGCCCGAAACCTGCTGTAACAAAATGGTAGATAGCAAAGGCCAACGCCACGACCCGCAGAACACTAGCTGCTGTCGGTGTGATTTTGCGGGTTGCCGTACCTTCGTCGTATTTCTGCTCAATGGCAGCAAGGTCTTCATCGCTGAGCGTTGCCGAATCATCTGGAATATGACTGGAATCGTCAGCTTCTTCTTTGTTATCTGTGTATGAAGATTGGCTCACCAAGCATTAACCTCGAACACGATCAGTGATGCCTTGGCTTGCGATTTGGTCTTCACGCAGGTAGCCAATGCATGGGGGTGGAAATTGAGATCAGCGATAAGCCCAGGAGAGGGCCTACCGCCTTTTTCAGACAAACTGATGGGCATGACATCGTGCAAGCCCAATAGAATCTTTACTATTCCATCAGGCCTGCTTCTTTGTAGAACTTTTCGGCACCTGGGTGCAAGGGCACGCCGAGTGCAGCCACGCCGTCAAGCGCGGTAGCTGGTGTTATTTGCTTGCCTTTGGCATGACCGTTGTCCAGCAGCTTACGCGTGTTGTCATTCCAAAGCGCTGCAGTGATGCCATATACCATTTCTTCTTCAAGATCGGACGACACAACGAGCAGAGCACTAACAGCAGGAGTTAACACATCTTCATCGATACCTTCGTACACACCACCAGGAATTTTTGATGGTATATAGGCTGGAATGATCTCGTTGATTTTTTGCAAATCATCCTCTGTAAATGAATGCAATGACATGCCTTTTGTTGAAGCTAGTTGCACCATCGCCGCTACTGGCCAGCCTGCAGCATAAAAGTAGGCGTCTAGCTGCCCGTCTGCCAACCGCTCAGCGCTCTGGCTGTTGTTCAGTTCGGCCTCTTCCATGTTGTCTCGGGTAACGCCCCAGGCTTCCAACATCTGCAAAACTGCCACCTGCGTACCTGAACCCGCTTGAGCAATGCCCACACGCTTGTCTGCTAACTCGCCAAGATCACTCACCGATTGGCCCTGCGGTAGTACCAGGTGAAGATCTTCAGGGTATAGATTGGCAACAATACGTAGCTTCGGGTGAGCTTTGCCCTCGAACTTACCTTCACCCATGAACATTGAGCGTGTGACGTCGGCAGCAGCTAATCCTGCTTCGAGCTCACCATTTTGCACAGCTGCGTTGTTAAAAACCGAGGCTGTTGTTGACTGCGCAATAGCTATGAGACCCGGTACGCCACATTGGCCACCTTCCTCACACGGGCGTGCGCCAGGAGGTGCCGAGATACCATTTGCGATGGTGCCGCCAATGGGGAAATAGGTGCCACCCGCGCCACCTGTACCGATTCTAAAAAAGCTCGGTGATTGCGCCAGCAGCGATGTGGACAGCAATACTGCCGATGTCGCAGCTAGAAATGTGGTTGTCTTCTTAAGCAAGGCTAATCTCCTGTTAAATGAGTTTGCAGCATGACAGATTAAAGCGTTAAAGCCTATAATTAGTCAATAGCGGTCGTTTGCAGACCACAATGCTCCACATAGAAGAAGGCAAATGTTGTGGAATTACACCATTTAAGAATGGATCTAG
>CAZEOC010000441.1:0-3541 GCA_964513525.1 uncultured Saprospiraceae bacterium
GTTGCTTCTACACAAAGTAAAGTTTCCAAACTGGCTACAATCGCAATCGTAATTGCAGTTGTGTAAACCAAAGGATTTGATATTTGTGTAAAGTCGGGGAATCTAAATAAACTTCCGATTTCTCCAAGACCATTAATCTCCGGTAAATCTACAAGGTGATCCGCACTGATTTCAAAACTTGTACCTTGTGTCATTACATTAAATATAATTCCAAAAATTACAACAACTAAAGGTCCTTGAATCAATTTAGTTAAACTAATTTTCTTCATAAAATCTTGTTGCCAAAGAATCAAAATTATTAATGAAATAATCGTAATCGTTACTGCGGGAACACTTATATCTTCGTAATTTCTAAAAATATTAACAATCTCTGTGAACGTATTTTCACCATCTGGTTGTTGGAAAGCAATTTCTCCTTCTGGGTTTTTATCCTTTCCAAAAGCATGAGGAATCTGCTTTAAAATAATAATAATTCCAATACCAGATAACATACCTTTAATCACAGACGATGGAAAATAATACCCAATAATTCCTGCTCTGGCATAACCTAATAATAATTGAAATACACCAGCAAAAACAACAGATAATAAGAAAATTTCAAATCCTCCACCTGCTAATCCGCCCATTTCATTAATAGCAGTCAATACGATTACTGCTAAACCTGCTGCTGGTCCAGATACTCCTAATGGAGAACCACTCAACGAACCTACTACGATACCACCAATAATACCTGCAATAACCCCTGCAAATAATGGCGCACCAGACGCTAATGCAATTCCTAAACATAAAGGAACGGCAACCAAAAAGACAACTATACTTGCTGGGAAATCACTGCTTAAATTTGCAAAAAGCCCTTTCTTTTCCATAAAATTTTTAAATTGAAATTGGCACTAATATCTCCGATAATCTTATTAATCGAAAATCAGTTAATCCAAAAAGTTGATAAATTTATTTTGATAAAACTTAATAATTATTAATAATCCAGTATTTAAGAAATTGAAACATAATTTTACCCTTACAATTATTGTACATCCAATATTTGTAAATCCAAAAAACTCTTTTTCTTTAAATAATGATTAATTAATTAACATTCCGGAGGCGGAACATGTACTTCAGAACTGAAATTAGAAAATAATGGTGTTGAAATGTAAATACCAGCTTTGGCATTTTTTTCATTATATGAGCTGAGTGTTTGTAATATCTTATATTCTTTCTCAGATAATTCTTTGTTTTCAGAAATATCTTCGATTTCAGTTTCTAAATTTTCTTGAACCTCAATAAAATCAGTTTGAGTAAAATCATTCCAGTCACTAACAACCTCAAAAATTGGTAAACAAACAAACAATAGCAAAGTGTAGAAACTGAGCCATTTTCCTATTTGTGTTTGTAATCTTTTACTTTTTTTCATTGAAGTTGGAATTTGGAATAAAGACTGTAAACAGCTTTAGTTCAAGATTGTTTCGCAAAACTAAAAAAAAGTTTTAATTACAATATTAATAGCTTTACTATTTATCCTGTAAGTAGTGTTTATTGACATTAAAGTAGTATTTAGTATAAATAAAAAAAGCCCCTGAACTTTCGTTCAAGGGCTTTACCTCAATTTATAAGCCTAAACCAAACCAAATCTTTTGTTTTTTTTGTTGTGATATAGACTACACGGAGATAATTCTAAAATGGTTGCTATTAAAAATTATTTTTTTATTAAAAATAATCACAACAAGCACTAATAAAACCATAAAGTACTAATAATCAATATATTATAACATATTATTTTTTATTTATAATTTATAATTAATTTTATTTTCAATACAAGAAATCTATAAATCAGCAGTTACCCAAAAACTACTACAACTTATCATTTTATTCTTCTTTGTAGTTCCAACGAAAGACTAATCCTGCCCCAAAAGTAAATGGTCTTTCAAAATGCTTAAAACTAAAAGCACTATACCCAAATCTAAATGTTGTTAAATCATAGTTTCCTTTTAATCTAAAGAAAGCTTGAAATTTATTAATATCAAATAATTCTTGATGTATTACACCTTTTAAACCCATATTATATTGTTTCAAATCTCTAATAATATCTATGTTCCTCATTGTATCTATTCTTTTTCTTTATAATTCCAACGTATAGCTGCACCAATCCCTAAGGTAATATTTCGCTTATAATGGAGTAAATGTAAAAAATATTCTTGCCCCCAAATTGTGGTAAGTCCATAATTTGCTTCTACTCGAATCAAAGTCTCGAACTGCTTAAAAGAAAATAAAGATTGTTCAAAAACAAATGTTAAACCCAATTCTGTGTTTCGATATTCATCAAGATAACCATTAGTATATGGAACATTTAAAGGGGTAACTTCTATATTAGTTAATCTTGCAGCATAAAACCCAAATTGTAATTCATTATTTTTTACAATTTTTCTTCTTCCCAATGCTTTTAGTGTAACATAATTGAATCGAAATGAAACTGTATCTCTTGGAGAATAATTATAACTTGCACCTTTTTTATCATACGAGATTCCAAATACATAATCTGTTTTTCGGTTTCCATTTATATAATAATTAAGACCAAAATTATTAGTTCCAAACCCTTTAAAAAAGTTGTTATTTCTATACTCATAATGCCTTGTTGCATAAACATAATTTCCATATATCTCAAAAGATTGTGCTTGTAGATTAAAGTTTAAAGTCATAATAAATACTAAGATTAATACCTGTTTCATCTTTCAATCAATATTTGGTGAGTAGAATTAATTCCAGTTTCTTCATTCAGTATTTTCAATACATATTGATTTTTTGTTAAATCCTTCTTGTAGCTGTACTTCTTCTCTTGTTTCAAAATCACATAATAACTATATTCCTCATTGTATCTATTCTTTTTCTTTATAATTCCATCTTAATACAAAACCTAAACCTAAAGTTACAGCTCTTTCGAAATTAGTAAAGCTAAAAGAATAATATGCAGACCAAAGTGTAGTCAAATCATAATTAGCCTCTAACCTAAAGAAGCCTTGTAATTCATTTGTTGTAAATAGTTTTTGGTGTGCTATACCCGAAACTCCTACATTATAATTTCTCATATTTTCTATTTTTTCTTTTACAGAATTATCATAAGGTGTAATAGAAGTATTAGTTAAGAATCCATAATAAGCACCAACTTGAAATTCGTTTTTAGGAAGTTTAAAATTAACTAAACCTCTAACTGATAGAAAATTATAACGAGAAACTACATAATCACCTGAAAGGCGGTATTCCGTATCTTTTCCTTTTTTATCATAAGAAAGACCTAAGATATAATGGAGTCTATTTTTCTTTTTAAAATGATAGTTTGCTCCTAAATTATAGGTTACAAAACCATAATCTGTAAAATTTGGAGGACTATTGTCTATTCTATGTCTATCTACAATAGAATAGATTAAATTACTGTAAACTTCAATAGCCTGTGATTCGCTATCTGCAACGCAAAAAATAATAAAAATTATTATTATTGTTATTCTCTTCATCTTTCAATCAATATTTGGTGAGTAGAATTAATTCCAGTTTC
>CAZEOC010000442.1:0-3537 GCA_964513525.1 uncultured Saprospiraceae bacterium
TATTTTCAATGATATTAGTAACAAACAATCTAATAGCAGAAGCTAATTTCACCTTTCCTTCCTCAGATACCACTAAGCGTAAGAATAATAGTGATTTTGAATTATTAACTTTAGAAAAGAAAAGAAATCGCATCATTTCCGCAGAAGTAACGAGTTATTATTTATGGGGTAGAATATGTGTAAATTATGATGTTAATTTATATCAAAAAAATAATTATTTGATTGGTGGCACTGTATCTCTTGGATTAATCGGAGCAAAATTAGGCGGTTATAAAGCTTTTCGTCAAAAAAATGATGATTTATTTAAAGTTGAAATTGGCTTGGGTTTAACGGCTGGTTGGGATGATGGATTTTTTGGTCCTTATACAGAATTTGCTTATCGGTCTCAGCGAGATACTAGATGTCTTTATTGGGAAATCAACGCAGGTTATATTGTAAATACTTTTGAATCAAATGCGAGTCGGTTTGGAATTCCTTACGCTGGAATTGCTGTTGGTACAAGTTTTTAATATAAAATAACAGCCTGTTTTATATTATTAAACAGGCTGTTATTTTATATCTAAATCTTTTCTTCTACATCCCAAGTATGGTCAGACAATAATGTAATTTTTGAAATGAACTTTTCAAAAGGCATTCCACTTCTTCCCCATTCATCGGGTGAAACCATTGATATCTGCCAATTTTCATTTTCTTTCTCATACAAGAAGTAAGAATGACCAATCTTTGGTTCAAAACTCACTTTAGCCAGATAGACCATTTGAGAAACTTCTTTTCGTTTCTGAATTGCTTTTGCTTGTTCGGCTAACAACTCCATTTGTTTATACAATTGAGCCATTTGCATATCCGTTTGCTGTTCCATCGCCGCTAAAGAATTTCCCTTTACTCGACCTTCATCAATTGGTTTGATAACAGAACCGCCTACTGTATGTGCATACGGCAACAAACCTGGATTTTCAGCTATTTTATCTTTATCTATTGGATTTACAAATTCCTCTTTTTTATTATTCTTATCTTTTGACATTGTTAATCTTATCTCTTTTTCTAAATCATTCGACTACTGCAAAATTAAATGATTTTTAGCCCTTTTTGTTTGAAAATATGGAGAAAGATTTGAAATAAGAGTAGCAAGATTTGATAAATTAAATTTATTTAAACTAATAAACGGCTTTCGCCGAATAGTTGCACTCACCGACCGTTTATCAAACGATGTATTTTATCGCTACGAATTCTATTGTGTTTAGTTTTGTTTTTTAGTTTAACCAACCGAACGCTAATATGCTTGAACAATCCTTCTTTTCTAGCATCTAATAACTATGACAAAGCATATTAGCGCCGAGTAAATGAATAGAATTCCGAACTAAAATCCATCTAATGCCGTAACTTTATTTTTCCAAAGGATACCAAAAGATTGGTGAGTGCAACTATTTGGCGAAAGCCATTTTTCTTTTTAGAAAATTTTATAACATTCTGAATTTGAATTTTCAATATGATTTTTAATATTTCGTTGTGTTTTAATAAAAGGGTTTTTATCTTTAGGATTATTAAACAGCATCAAAAATACTTCAAAATATGAATGTTTACGTTGGACGTTGGGATTGTGAATACTGTGGGAATATGGGGAATTTAGGACCTCATTCGCATTGTTCTCAATGTGGAAGTTCAAGACCTGATGATGTTGTTTTTTATATGCCAAGAGGAATTGAAGACAAAGTTACAGACAAAGAGGAACTTGAAATTGCAAAAGAAGGTGCCAATTGGGTTTGTAGTTTTTGTAGTAATAGCAATCGTCAGCGCTATAATGCTTGTACATCTTGTGGTGCATTGAAAGCAGATTCAGAAAAATATTTAGTTGTACAAGATTTCGATGAAAGTGTAGTTCCTCGAAGTTCTAAACCTCAAAAGAAGCTTAAACAAACCCAACCCAAAAAGACAAACAATTCTTTCCTTAAAATTATCGGAATTATTGCCTTAATTATATTTGGTTTCTATGGTTTAAGTCAATTTTCAACTACGTTTGATGTAGCAGTAACCAATATTGAATGGCAAAGAAATATTATCATTGAAGAATATAAATTAGTCATAGAATCAGATTGGGAAGTACCGAGAGGTGGACAAACCATAAAAAGTTATAAAGATATTCATCATTATGACCAACGAATTGTTGGCTATAATACTCGAAGTAGAACGGTGCAAGAAGCCGTTGGAACTGAGCAATATGTTTGTGGAAAAAGAGATTTAGGAAATGGTTATTTTGAAGATACTTATTGTAGTCGGACGATTTATCGAGATAGACAAGAACAATATCAAGAACCGGTTTATCAAGAATATCCAGTTTATAAAACTAAATATGATTACGAAATTTATCGTTGGAAATTGTATCAAGAATATAAAACATCAGGAAATGATAAATTACCAAATTGGTCAGAAATTCCTGTTACAGTAAAAGAAAATAAGGATAAATTCAGAACAGCTAAAGAAATAGAAAAATACTATTTTTCTATTGTTGACCACAATGATGAAATGTATCAATATCAAGTTGATTTTGATTATTGGGATAATCATATTTTTAAAGGCAAATCTTTATCCGCTCAAAAGTCAACAATTTTTGGATATTTCAAAGGTTTAGTAGATACCGAACCAATAATCGTTAGATAATTTTAAAATAATCATTCGTCAATAATAGCAATAATGAGCCAAAAAATAGAAACAGTAATCTTTGATTTAGGTGGCGTTTTAATCAATTGGGACCCAAGAAATATGTATCGCAAAATCTTCGATGATAAAGATAAAATGGAAGATTTCTTGAAACATATTACAACAATGGATTGGAATGAGCAACAAGATGGCGGCTATAAGTTAGCAGATGCAACAGAAGATTTGGTAGCAAAACATCCTGAATTTGAAAGCGAAATTCGAGCTTATTACGGACGTTGGACGGAAATGTTAGATGGTGCAAAACAAGGTACGGTTGATTTATTAACACAAATTCATGAAGAAAAAAAGTATCGATTATACGCTTTGACGAATTGGTCTGGTGAATTATTTCATCATGCTTTGGAGCGATTTCCATTTCTGCAATTTTTTGAAGGAATTTTAGTTTCTGGAGATGAAAATATGAAAAAACCAGATTTGAGAATCTATAATTTGATTTTGGATAGATATACTATTAATCCTGAAACTGCAGTATTCATAGATGATAATTTTAGAAATATCGAAGCTGCGAAAAAGGTGAAATTACAAACGATTCATTTTCAATCGGAGGAACAATTGAAAAAGGATTTGGAAGATTTGGGTGTTGTTTAGATTAATAATTCTTTCAGATTTTCGAAAACCTGAAAGAATTTTACACATTTTTCCGAATCAATTTCCAAGCCCAATCATAATGACTCGAAGTCGTAGAAATCAAATATGCACCCAGTGAAGTTGAGTTCGTCCATTTATAATATTTCTTTGTAAATAGTTCTTCATTTGTATGATTTTCAATTAACTGAGTAATTTTTAAATGAGTATTATTTAATTCTATTAATATAGTTTCTA
>CAZEOC010000443.1:0-3527 GCA_964513525.1 uncultured Saprospiraceae bacterium
GCTGACATTGATACTTCAAAACATCATAAATCTGCATTAATAAAATATCATAATTTATTCTATTGGAATAATAAAAATGAAGCAATTACTCAATTAGCCGACACAACTTATTTAGCTAAAAATTGGCAAGTGAGTAGTGATGCAAGATTAAGATTTTCTAAAGATGGAAATAAACTATTTTTTGGTACAAAACCAGTTCCTCAATACTTAGAAGATACTCTACAATTAAAAAGCGAAAAAGTAGTTTTGGATATTTGGAGTTGGAATGATGGATATTTGCAGCCACAACAATTGGTAAATCTAAAAAATGACAAAAAGAAATCTTACCGAGCGGTTTATGATTTCAAGTCTAAAAAATACATTCAATTAGCGACTAAAGCAATTCCAAATCTAAGTACAACTTATGATGGAAATGCTGAATATGCAATTGGTGCATCAAATACACCTTATCAAAAATTAATTTCTTGGGAAGGTTTTCCTGAAATAAAAGATGTATTTCTGGTCAATACTAATACTGGCAAATCAGAACAAATTGCAACAAAAGTAAAAGGAAGTATCAGAATTTCTCCAGCTGGAAATTATGCAACTTGGTACGAGAAAAAAGATTCAACTTGGTTTCTTTATGATATTCAGAATAGAAAAAAATACAATATTTCTAAAGCGATTCCAACTAAATTATATAATGAACAAAATGATATTCCAGATGATCCACGAGAATATGGACGTGCAGGTTGGATTGAATCAGACAAAGCATTTATGTTATATGATGATTTTGATATTTGGTCAGTTGAAATTAAAAATAATCAATTGATTACTAATAGATTAACACAAGGAAGAGAGGAGAATATCCGATATAGAAATGTTCGTTTAGATTATGAAGTTCGATATACAGATTCTAAAAAAATGATGTTATATGGTTTTAACAAAACAACAAAATCAAGTGGATTTTATCGGTTAAATTATAAAAACAAACGTTTAAGAACATTAATAGAAAAAGCTGCTGAAGTTGATTTTATTACAAAGTCAAAAGATACAGATAAATTAATTTTCACGATAGAAACTTTCAAAACTTTCCCAGATTTACATCTAACAAATATGGATTTTAAGAATCCAAAAAAAATCAGTAATGCAAATCCTCAACAAACTGATTATAATTGGGGAACAGTAGAATTAATGAATTATACGAATCTTGATGGTGTAGAATTACAAGGTTTAATTTATAAACCTGAAAACTTCGACCCAAATAAAAAATATCCAATGTTAGTGTATTTCTATGAAAAATATACGGATAGATTACATCGATATTATGCTCCTCGTCCACTTCGTTCAGCAGTAAATTTCACTTATTTAGCAAGTAATGATTATATCGTTTTTGTCCCAGATATTATTTATAAAGATGGTTATCCTGGGCAAAGTGCATACAATTGTATTATGCCAGCTGTTCAGAAAATGATGAACGAACCTTATATTAATACAGCAAAAATGGGGATTCAAGGACATAGTTGGGGCGGATACCAAACTGCTTATTTAGTCACTCGTACAAACCTTTTTGTTGCCGCAGAATCAGGCGCTCCGGTCTCAAATATGACGAGTGCTTATGGAGGAATTCGTTGGCGTTCAGGTTTGAGTCGAATGTTTCAATATGAACATACACAAAGTAGAATTGGCGGAACACTTTGGGAAAAACCAATGCAATATTTAGAAAATTCTCCGGTGTTTCATGCAGATAAAATCAATACTCCTTTATTAATATTACATAATGACGGCGATGGTGCAGTTCCGTGGTATCAAGGGATTGAACTTTTTGTAGCTATGCGAAGATTGGAAAAAGAATCTTGGTTATTGAATTATAATGGCGATGGACATGGTGTTACAAAACGTCAAAATCAAAAAGATTTTGCTATCAGAATGTATCAATTTTTCGACCATTATTTGAAAGACAAACCTGCTCCAGATTGGATGTTGAATGGAATTCCTGCGGTAGAGAAAGGCTTAAATTCGGGGTATTAAAAATAATTGGCAGTTGCAGTTAGCAGTTGACTAATTTTCAATTCAACTATAGGACTGACAGGATGTCTGTATGTGAAAATATTGCGGAAGCATATCGGAAAAGAGATTATATCAAATACTTTAAAAGTAAATTGACAGATAGTGATGCGGAAAATAGCGAAACACAAGTTTGGCTATCTTTCGCATTACATTGTCAATATATATCAAATGATGATTATCAAAAATTAAATAATTTATCATTAGAAGTAGGGAAATTAATTGCCTATATGATTAGATATCCGAAAAAATTCGGAGTCAAATAACAATTGTCTACTGCAAACTGTTACTATTATTACTCAACTTTTTTCAAAATCTCTTCTGCTAAACCATCAATATCATGTGTAGAACCTTTTACTTCAAAAGATTTCACGAGTTCATCTCCTTTAAATACTCGAATTTTGGCATTAATACTTTCGCCTGAAATACTGTAACGACCTTTAATCGCATAAGCATTCGGATATTTTTTAACGTTTACAAATAGAACACTCGCAGCTTTTCCTTGTGCAGAAATATCCATTAAACGATTATCTAATGCATCACTTATTTCCAAAATATCGTCATAATCATTTTCCTCTTGAAAATTAGTTCGAACAAAAAGAGGCTTTACTTCTACCATGGGAATAGAAACTTCGTTCGTAAATCGTCCAATATCAAAACTATTACTTCCTGCTGGTGTCGCAATGACTGGACGTTGCATTCCGCCAATAAATGCTGCAAATTCAGGAACTTTGTCCGCTGCGAATTGGAACAATTGCATCACATCTACATATTGATTATCTCTCAATGCCGAACCATTCATACCTAAAAGTAAACTATAAGTCAATAAACCTTGACCAAATTGAGAGGCTTCATAACTTACTTTATTGGCTGCACTTCCTGCCAAAATAAACATTCCAGTTCTATCTTTCATTCTGTCTAATGCTCGACGTTGACTTGAAGATAAACTTCGACTTTGTGATAAAACATTATTAACTAAACTTCCAGAAGAACAAGCATCAATTATCATGACTTGTTTTTGAGCTGGTATATGTTTTAATAATTCTGTAAGTTCTGCGGTTGATAAAGTATATTTCTCTCGTATAGATTTATCAGAAATATCTTCCGAAGCAATTTCTTTTGTTAGATAATGAAACTGTGTATTTTGCTCTCCAAAAGTAACTCCGTGACCAGAAAGATATACCACAAAAACATCTCCTGGTTTGGCAATATTAGCCACAGCTTGAAACTGTTTGGCAATATTTTCTTTTGTTGGTGTTTCTCCTTTTGAAGTTGATAATAAATTCACCTGAACATTAGATTTTCCAAATAAAGGCGATGCAACTTCCGTCAAAGCAACTGCCATATCTTCTGCATCTTTATCTGCATAACTAAGGTCTAATTTCTCCCCTCGATAATCTGAAGTTCCGATAATAATTCCATAAAATTTAGGTTTATAATTCTTCCCTAAACTAATAGTTCCTCCAGAACCATTTTGACTT
>CAZEOC010000444.1:0-3523 GCA_964513525.1 uncultured Saprospiraceae bacterium
CTTTTTTACTTCTACCCCAAGCAATGAAAGCTAAGATCCCAATTAAAATTACATTCATCGGTAAAGCTTCAAATTCTCCTCTTGTTATATGAAAGACTGCTGCCAAAGCCATTACAGTTATAAGACCGTAAGCCGCCATTATCGTCAAATTAGGTTTGATGCGAAGTGCTGCGGGTAATATCAAGCCCAATCCACCGAGTACTTCCGACAATCCAATAAATCGAACCAACATTTCAGGTGATTCGGTCACCCAAGGTAAAGATTCTGCCAATTCAGCAATTGGTGTCATTAACTTCATACTACCTGCCATCAAAAACATAGCAGCCATTAATCCTTGTGCTATCCATAAACCGATATTAAATCCTTTTGTATTCATTATTCATAATTTAATTAATTAATGAAGTAAAGATCGACTAATTCTTTTAAATAAAAATTAAACTACTTTAAGAAATTAAAACTTTTCGTTTTTCATTTTTCGTCGAATATTACTCAAAGCGATAGGAGTCATACCTAAATAAGAAGCAACCATTTTGAGAGAAACACGATTGATAAGTTGTGGATAAGTTTTTATAAAATGTTTGTAGCGCTCTTTGGCAGAAGCGCTCATCAAAAGCATCACTCGTCTTTGCAAAACAGCAATTCTTCTGAATAATTTTTGATGGAATTCCATATCTTTTGTATCAATGAAGTTATAATTACTCATTGGGGTTTGATTAACTTCAATGACTTCCGAATCCTCTAAAGCATCAATAAATAGCTCGGAAGGAACAGACATAATATGGGATTCTATGTCAGAAATGATCCAATTTTCAGGAGCAAACATATAGATATGAACTTTACCATTATCATCAATCATATAACTTCTCAATAGTCCACTTTTTACATAGAATGCCTTTGTGGCAATGCTGCCAGGTATTTGGAGAATCTGTTTTTTACTAATTTTTTTGGATTGTAATCCTTGCTCTCGAAAATAATTCTCAAGTTTAGAAACATCTTTATTTGCTTGAGTAATAATAGTACCTTTTGCCATTGCAAGTTTTAGTTTTTCTATTACGAAAATAATATTAATAAGAAAACAATTAGAAAACCTATCGATTAATGTTTCTCTAAAATAGATTTCATTATAAGAAATTGATTAATATTCAGATTTTCATATTCTTAAATATTACTTAAGAGCATGTCTAAATTACTATCGGCTGAAAACCAATATTTTACGAACCTGACTTCAAAATAATTGATTTATTTAGCTCGCTAAACGTACAAATTATTTCTTCCTCAGAACCGTAAATTACTGATATTCAGCTCGAAATAAATTTTAAACAAGCTCTAAGATAATTCATTAGAAGAAATAAACAATGTTATAACTCCTGCTAAGAAAACTGGAGTTGAAAAAATCATAAAATTTGTTGCCATTGTTAAACCCATTCCAACTAAAACGCCACCAATAGCAGGTCCAATTACGGCTCCAAATCGCCCTGCACCAATTGCCCAACCAACACCCATTGTACGAATTTGGGTTGGATACATGCATGCTGCTACTGTATATAGTCCTACAAAACCACCTTGAAGAGTAAAGCCAATTAAGCCAAATATAATCAATAAAACAATGTCTGCTCCAATCATAAATTGAAAAGCAACTAATAATATTGCATTTATAATCAAATAAGTTGCGATAGTTTTTTTTAAACTAAATCGAGCCGAAAAATAACCTTGACTGATTACTCCTAAAATTGCACCAAGATTAAAAATCATACCTGCATAGATAGCTATAGACATTGACATACCTGTATTTATTGCTAATTTGGGTATCCAACTTGTCAAAAAATAAAGTGTTGCAAAAGCTAAAAATAATGCACTCCATAAGTAGAAAGTAGGAATACGATAGTCAGAACCTAATAATTTATCAATCGGAATAGCCGCTTTCTTTTCTGTTATAACAGGAAGTATTTCTAAAGTTGGTTGATTCATTTTCATTAAAATAGCATTTGCTTTATTTAATGCATCTATTGGTTGTCTTTTTAAATAAAACTCCACACTTTCAGAAAGAAAAACCCAAATAAACGGAAGCGTCACCAAGGAAGCTAATCCAGCTATTTTAAACATTATTTCCCATCCATTATTCGGTACGACTTCGGCTGTAACTAATCCAGAAAGTACTGCACCTGTAGGATAACCTGAAATTACAAAACTTACCCAAAAGTCTTTCGTTTTATTTGGCGTATATTCAGCTGTTAAAGCCGCTGTACTCGCTAACATACTACCAATTCCAATGCCGCTAATGAAACGTAGAAATCCTAATTGATAAATTGTTTCAGAATATGCAGTTAGAAACATACCTCCTCCCATGATTAAGGCACTCAATAAAATCATTTTCTTTCGACCAATTCTATCGGCAAATGGTGCTAATAGGATTGAACCTAATGTCATTCCAGCTAATCCGGCACTAAAGACGATTCCCAAAGCTTGTGGACTTGTGCCCCAAGCTTTAGCTATTGAAGGTGCACAATAAGAAATCACTAAAACATCCATTCCATCTAAGATATTCATTAAGAAACAAACAAATATTGTAGCATATTGAAGTGATGAAATTGAACTATTGTCCAGTGTTTTGGTTTGATTTGACATTTGGTTATTATTTAAAATAAAATATTTATTTTCTTACATTTAAACCCCTTAAAAGTAAGGAATTATTCCCAATTGTATTAACCTTATATCTTTCAAAAATCATTTTAATATTCAATAAATCATATAGGAATTTATAAAGAAGATTAATAACACTTAATTTTATCAATTGTCATTTAATCCAAGTAATATATTATAAAACGATATCCATAAAATGGTATGAATCTATTGTATCAGCAAGTTTAGTAAATAAGTACTTGACAAAGATTTACTTTTTAATATTAGGCTTTTTTAGAAATATTGAAATGTAGTTTAAATGAGATATTATTGAAAAAAGGAATTATGATTATTTAGAGGATTTGAATGGAATCCATATGAAGGGCTTAGATGTAGAATATAAATATTCTATTGATAAAAATATAGGTTTAAAAAAGAGGGATGTATATACTATTAGGCTTTTCTGAAAAAAAACTCAAAGTAATAAATGGAATAATCATTTGTGAAATTTAAAATTATAAGTGTTGATAAAAAAAAGCGAGCTTTTTCTAATATTTCAAGAAAAAGCTCTTTTATTAAATCAAACTAAAATTCTGTTTTTTCTATACGATGTATTAGATTATTTATCATATAGTACAAATAAGTATTTGTATATCAATACTTATTATATTACTGAAATAGAGGTATTCAACTTAAAGAATGTTTATTAATTAAACAACTTTATTCCTTAGTATACCAATTCCTTCAATTTCTAATTCTACTACATCACCTGGCTCAATCGGACGATGAACACCAAAGTTATTCTCAATTAAACTGCCCCAACCGACTGTACCTGAACCTATTATATCACCTGGCATTAATGCTACATTATTGCGAGAAGCACGTTCTATCATTTCAGGAAATG
>CAZEOC010000445.1:0-3479 GCA_964513525.1 uncultured Saprospiraceae bacterium
GGCATTAGAGATTATAAACCTTATTATGTGATTTTATTTAAGAAAAAGTAAGCCATAAAATTGGCATTTTGCTTTCTATAATTGGTGCTTCTCCTTTTCCATCTGTAAAATATATAATCGCATCAGGTTTTAAAGTTTCATTGGCAAAATGAATCGGAGCATTGTAATCTGTTCCTCCTTTTCCTGTGGTAAATTCAGGTGTAATGCCATCATATTCATAAGTTCGGTGAATATTCATATCACATTCTACTATAGTGATTTCTGCTTTTTGTCGCCAAATATGATAGATTTCTTCAAAAAACTGTGACTGAATTTCTTCACTAACAGAAGCTGACGTATCAATTGCAATGAGTAGTTTTTGACGCTTTTGTATCGAAATGCCAGGAACTGTTCCATAACGTTTTGATGGACGACGAATGGTGTTTTTAATATAGGTTTTTTGACTTTTGCTGGTAAATAATTTTAATTTTCTTTTCCAATTCGTTTTAGGTCTCAATCGTTCAATTTCGCTTTGAATCTGTATTTGTAAAGCTTGTGATAAAGTACCAACTTCATTGGTTTGTTTGAATCTTTGATAAGCAGTTGCTAAAGATTTTAAGACTTTGTTTTCTATGATTTTCTGTTCTCCAACAGTTTTATCTATTACCCAAAAACGGTGTTGTTTCAGTTTTATATTCTCCTCCGTTAATAATTTCTGAAGATATTTTTTTGATTTATTATTTTCATATTCAGGTTCAATCAATATTTCTAAAAATCGATGATAATAAAAATTTAAAGTTTGGTCTTTAGGTAAATCAACATCTTTTAATTGATTAAAAACAATCGCATTTTTTGTCAATTGATTTTCATGAAGAAACTGATTAATAGTCAAATCAGCAGCAATTCCGAATAAAGCATTGTTATTAAATTGTTCTGACCGACTTAAATGATTAAAAATTAAATGTAATAATTGATGTTTTAATTCGCCATTTCTTTGTGCTTGATTGTCTAAATGAAGATTCCAATAATCTTCATTGATTAACAAAATCAATTGTTGGTTTTTATTAATATCAATTGCAACGGAATCTGTTTTCTCAGAAAACACTTTTTGAAAATGTGTCAAAAAATGCCCAAAAAACGGTTCGTTTAATAATAAATCAATAGTTGATTCATTGATTTTTGATGACATAAATTATTTTTATTGGGGTTTAATATCCTTCTTTTGAAGAATACAAATTTTACTTGTTCTCAATTTACTTATGCATTAAAAGATTGATATTTTTTTATTGTTAAAATATCATTAGCATCTTAAAAAGATACTATTTTTATCGTTCGTATCGTATGATTTTACAATCAATTAAATCCACTGGATTATTGGGGTTTTGCACCTTATCATCATAGATTTTTATATTTTCTAATTGCTCAATTCTATTTCTACTCAATTCATTAAAACTATCATATTTTGATTTAGGAATAATCGCAATACACTGAAAATCTAATTCATCAGAATATTGATGAACATAATCAAATATTTTGAAAGGTGGTTTTAATAACCACATTCCTCGAATTCGTAAATTAGTTATTTGTAAAGGGTCAACATAATTGACTCTTCCAATTTCATTAGTAGGAGAGAAGTTAATGTTCTCTGTATTTTCAAGACTTTCTGTTAATGTATCCTTTAAGGAAGTATAAATCGAAGCATCGGCGGCATATAATGAACCATAAATAAACCAAATCGATGAAAGTTTTTTACGCTTCTTTAAAACATGACCTATTGTATAAATAATATCTTTTTCAGTCCACTCTTCACAGTTTCTGCAATGATTATTTATAAGTTTACTATTCGAAAAAAGTTTAGATTTAGGGAAAGAACTATTCAACTGAAGTTCAGAAGTTAGAGATTCAACTTTCTTTACTTCGATTGCATCACCTTGTTTTAACATCAAATCTGGCGGCGTTCGTTTACTTCCTTCGTAAGAAAAAATTTCACTGAACTTAGATAATTTTGATTTTTTATCAATATCTCCAAATGTATCAGCAAAAGCATTTTTTACAAAGATTTCCAGACCTTCACCAATGTTTAACATTCTATTTCCTCCACCAATTATTTCTTCAACTTCAAGATTTTTCAATTTTGAAATGTTGCAAATAGCATCTAAAAGATTACTCATACCGTTTGAGTTTCTTTGGTGATTTGAAATGTCTCTTTTTGTCCTTGAAATGGACTTTTTATATTTTCATGCTTTTCTAACTGTAATTTAATATGCTCCGCTAAGAAATAAGCTAAATTAACAGGAACAGCATTTCCAATCATTTTATATCCTGCAGCAACTTTTTTATAATGAAAAATAAAATCATTCGGAAAAGTTTGAATTCTTGCACATTCTCTAACACTTAATCTTCTATATAAATGTTCTTTTCCTGGTACAAAAATTCTTTTATTTTTTTCAATAAGTTTCATCTTAGGCGCTTGAGGATGAATAGGTGCATGTCTTCCGCCTGCTTGTATTGTGAAAGATTGTTCGTCCCAACTTCTCACTCTATTTCTTGACATATACATCGTTGAAAATCCGCCAATCATATATTCATGATTAGGAACTAAACACTCATTTTCATTTGAATAATTCTTTTCTTTTGCTGCGAAAACACCTTCTGTCAAATCTCCAATTGCTTCTTTTAATGAAATCTTATCGTATGTTTTTTCAGGAAATTGAAATTTAAAACCTAAATCTTTACGAATTCCAATGAAGAAAACTCTTTTTCTATCTTGTGGTACATTATAATCTGAAGCATTCAACAATTTGAAAGAAAGTTCATATCCAATTCCTGCATTTTTGAACAATTCTTTGATATTTTCCAAAGCATCATTATGTCTAATAGAAAGCATTCCACTAACATTTTCAGCAAGAAAAAATTTAGGTTGCTTTGCTTCTAATATTCTGATAAAATCAAAAAATAATTGCCCTCTTTTATCTTTAATTCCTCTTAATGCACCTGCTTCACTCCAACTTTGGCAAGGCGGTCCACCAATAATTCCGTCACAATCAGGAACTTCATCCGCTTTTACTTTTGTAATGCTTCGTTTATCCAAAATTGTATTAAGGTGATTTTTCTGATAGGTTTCCCAGATATCTTTATCGTATTCATTTGCCCACACTACATCAAACCCTGCTTTTTCAAAACCAAGGTCTAATCCTCCTGCACCCGCAAAAAATGAAACTACTTTCATATTTTATCTTTTCTTATACGAACAAATTTATCAAAAGTATTTCTCATAAGGAAGTATTTTGAAACAATATTGTTTAATTATTTGGTTCATTTATCAATTCATTCAAAACGTTTATCTTATTTAATATGGACATAAATCAATTTAAGAAAGAGAACTAATGTTTAATTCTTTCTAAGTAATCGGTCATAAATAAATATGATAAAAATTTTGAGTTTATTTTTTGATTATACGAGGCGAAAAACGCAGACAATGCCTTAGCATTGGCGAGTAT
>CAZEOC010000446.1:0-1269 GCA_964513525.1 uncultured Saprospiraceae bacterium
ACTGGTTAGATTATACAACAGCTGATTTATTTGCATGGAATGAACCTACATTGAACGGAGAAGAAACTCCTTATGGAGCGGATAACTTAACACGTATGGTATTAAATCCAGATGTAACTGTTCGTTCAAGAGGTGTAATTGAAAAATGTTCTTTCTGTGTTCAGAGAATTCAAGAAGCTAAATTGACAGCAAAAATCGAAAAACGTGCTTTACGTGATGGAGATTTGAAAGTAGCTTGTCAAACAGCTTGTCCTACAGGTGCGATTACTTTCGGTGATATTAATAATAAGAACAGTGAAGTAAAACGTGAGTTGGAAGCAGGGTTAACTTATAAAGCATTAGAAGAGGTAAATACTCAAGCTTCTGTAGGTTACCAAATGAAAGTATTAAATAAGAATGAAGAAATTGCTTAATTGATAAAGGTTAACAATCAACGTCAATTAAATAAATTATAAAAAAAATGGTGGCTTAGATATTATTCTAAGCTATTCTTAATACAAAAAAATAGATAACCATGGGTTCAGTTATAGCTCCAGTAAGAGAAAGTCTTGTAGAAGGCAGCAAATCTTACCACGACATTACGGAGGATATTTGTCGACCAACGGAAACGATGCCAAAAACGATGTGGTTAGTGGCATTGCTACTTTCTGTTGCGACTTTGACAATTCTTCTTGTTTCAGTTGCTTATACAATTTGGTTTGGTATTGGTACTTGGAATTTGAATAGAACAATCGGTTGGGGTTGGGATATTACCAATTTCGTTTGGTGGATTGGTATTGGTCATGCCGGTACATTAATCTCAGCTATCTTATTATTATTCCGTCAGAAATGGCGTACGGGTGTAAATCGCGCAGCAGAGGCAATGACAATTTTTGCTGTAATGTGTGCAGGTTTATTTCCACTAATACATATGGGAAGAATCTGGTTAGGATTTTTCATTTTTCCATATCCGAATACAAGAGGACCTTTATGGGTGAACTTTAATTCACCATTATTATGGGATGTTTTTGCGATTTCAACTTACTTAACAGTATCTGTATTATTCTGGTATACTGGTTTAGTACCGGATTTCGCTACATTACGTGACCGTTCAAAAGGTTTCCGTAAGACAATCTATAACTTCTTATCATTTGGTTGGACAGGTTCAGCAAAACATTGGCAACGTTGGGAAGCTTTATCATTAATTTTAGCTGGTTTAGCGACACCTTTAGTACTTTCTGTACATACGATTGTATCTTTTGATTTCGCAACTTCAGTTATTCCAGGTTG
>CAZEOC010000446.1:1279-3476 GCA_964513525.1 uncultured Saprospiraceae bacterium
TATTTTCCCTCCTTATTTTGTTGCAGGAGCTGTATTTTCAGGTTTCGCAATGGTATTGACATTAATGATTATTGTTCGTAAAGTATTACACTTAGAAGAATATATAACATTGAATCATGTTGAATCAATGAATAAAATTATTGTATTGACAGGTTCGATTGTAGGGGTGGCTTATTTGACTGAGTTATTCATTTCTTGGTACTCAGGATATGTTTATGAGCAATCTGCTTTTTATAATCGTGCAGTTGGGATATATTGGTGGTCATACTTTGGTATGATGTTATGTAATGTAATTTCACCACAATTATTCTGGTCTAAGAGTTTACGTCGTAATATTACATTTACATTCTTCATGTCTATTATTATTAATATTGGAATGTGGTTCGAACGTTTTGTAATTATTGCAACAACATTAGCACGTGATTATTTGCCTTCAAGTTGGAGTTACTATGTACCATCTTTAACAGAGATTGGAATCTATGTTGGTACATTTGGTTTATTCTTTACATTGTTTTTATTATTTACTCGTGTTGCTCCAGTAATTGCAATTGCAGAGGTAAAATCAATATTGAAAACATCTGGTGATCAATACATCAAGGCAAATTATGAAAAATTAGAGGGTAAAACTTCATCTGTAACAGAAGAAGAAACGGCACACTAATTTTAAAGTATTATTTAGAAAGAAATTATTTAGAAAGAATTATATAAATCTTCATATAGCAATGGCTGATACAAGAGAAGTTTTATTTGGGTTATACGATGATGAAACCGATTTAATTGCTGCAATCGAAGCGGCAAATGATAAGGGTTTAGAAATCATGGATGTATATACACCATTTCCAGTACATGGTTTAGATCATGTAATGGGTTTAAGCGAGTCTCGCTTGCACCAAGCAGGGTTCGTTTATGGAATGTTAGGAACGATGACTGCATTTGGTTTTATGACGTGGGTATTTACTCGTGACTGGCCAATTATTTTTGGTGGTAAACCTTACTTTTCAGCACCTTCTTTCATTCCAATTACATTTGAGTTGACGGTATTATTTGCCGCAATCGGAATGGTAGTTACTTTTTATGTTGTATCAGGTCTTGGACCAGGTGTTACTAATAATTACTTACATCCTCGTATTACAGATGATAAGTTTTGTATTGCTTTTGAGGTTGGAGGAAAATCAGATGCTGAGATTTCAGGATTGAATGACTTCTTTGCTCAAACAGATGCAACTGAAGTACATACAAAAGAAATTTAGTATTTACCAAATTGAAGAAAACTCTATTTGATAATCGTTTATCAAGAATATTATAAAGATGAATAATAAAGGTCGTTTATTCTTATTGTTGGGAGTGATAGGATTATTTATCCTATCTCGAGTTAGCTGCGGTAAGAGTGATGAAAGTCACACGGGTTATGAATATATGCCAGATATGGCTCACTCAATTGCTTATGAAGCAAATGTTGAGAACTATTACAGTTTCAATACATGGAGTGATGAGGAGGAATACATGAATTATGCTCATCCTCGTAAACCCGTCAAAGGTACAGTTCCTCGTGGACAGGCAGGATATTTAGGTCGTCAAGGCGAAGCCAAAGAAGCTATTGCAGCAACTTTAATGGGAACGCCTACAAATGGTTATGTTCCTTATTACTATGGTAATACTGAAGAAGAAAGAACTTTAGCAATGGCTGATCCTAAAATTAGTCGTGCGAATTATATGCCAACGATAACTAAGGCAGAAATGGCGCAGGGTAAAGAACTTTACGATATTTTCTGTGGAATTTGTCATGGTGAGAAAGGTGATGGAGCAGGTTATTTAGTAAGAGATGGCTCTCCTTATCCAGCAGCTCCATCTAATTATTTAAACGAAGAATTTTTAGCAGCAACTGATGGACGTTACTATCACGCAGTAATGCATGGTAAAAATGTAATGGGTTCATATAAGGATAAAGTATCTTTCAAAGAAAGATGGCAAATTATCCACCACATACGTTCATTGCAACATGCTGCAACAGACGAGACTAAATCTCCTTATCCATTTTTAGTAGAGAAAGCTGTTTTAGATGAAGGAGCAAAAGTAGAAGCATTTAGTGCTGAAGCTGTAGAGGAATTATTGACGTCTAATGATACTTCTGACGAAGCGGCACCTGCTTTAATATTAGATAATGTTTTGTTTGAAACAGGAAGTGCTACTTTGAAGG
>CAZEOC010000447.1:0-3458 GCA_964513525.1 uncultured Saprospiraceae bacterium
TCCATAGGCTATCCTTAAGTTGTAAATATTACATGCTTAATTAATTTTGAAACGTCATTTCATAATGTTGTACATCAGGTGTTTTAGCGAAATAATCTCCAATCAAAGTACGCCATTCTTTGAATAGTTCAGATTTTCTAAAACCTATAGTATGTGCTTCTAAACTTTCCCAACGGATTAATAAAATATACTTATTAGTTTCCTCCATGCACTGTTGAAATTCATGAGAAATGTAACCTTTTGATTGTTGTAAAAAGGCTTGTGCTTTTTCTAAATTTGTTTCAAAGGCTGCATTTTCTCCTTTTTTAATTTCTATTATTGCTAATTCTAAAACCATATGATTTTTGGTTGTTAGATATGCAATTTCGGATAATGCGTAAATCAAAACCCAAAATCGAAAATCTAAAATTATTTAAGTGGTCTACCTCCATCAACTGGAATAATACTTCCAGTAATGAAAGTTAAATGTTCTGCTACCGAAAAGACAGTATTGGCAACATCTTCTGGTACAGCTAATCTTGCCAAAGGTGTTAAATCTTCTTGTAATTTCAAATAAGCTGGATCAATTTTTTTAGCATATTCACCTAATACCCAACCTGGAGAAACAGAAACGACCCGTATTTTCGGTGCTAATGACCTACCGAGTGACCGAGTAATACTATCAATTGCTGCTTTTGATGCGCAATAAATAACATTACTACCAATACCTGTTTGAGCGGCTACTGATGAAATATTTACAATTAAAGTATTATTTTGCCCTAAATTTCCTTTTTCTAATAATGCCCTGAAAGCTCGAGTCATTGCAAATGTTCCGCGTACATTTGTTGTTAAAATACGATCAATCCATTCATCAGTTAATCCCTCTAAATCATCATGAGGAACAGGCGTAGTTATACCCGCATTATTGACCAAAACATCGAGTTTACCATATTTTTCTTTAATTATAGCTACGGCTTTTTGCAAATTCGCACTATCATCAACTTTAGCTTGTAATGATAAATGATTAGTTCCAGATAGGTTTTGAATTAAATTCTCTGCCTTTTCCGCATTTCGATTATAAGTTACAATAACAACGTAGCCTTCTGCTGCAAACTTTTTAGAAATAGCGGCACCGATACCTCCTGCACCTCCTGTAATTAAAGCAACTTTCATATAATTTGATTTAATTGCCCGACTTTCATGAAAATTTGAAAATCGGGCAATGAAAAATAAACTTCTAATAAGGAAAATTATCCATGTCTTTCTACACGAATATCTGCTTGTTTTTTATGTCCCATGAAGTTTTCAAGTTCACATAAACGAGAACAATATTCACCAATCATTGCACTTGCTTCCGCAGTACGAACTTCTTGATAAGTACAAGTTTTGATAAATTTCCCAACCCAAAGACCTCCAGTAAAACGAGCAGATTTACGAGTTGGTAAAGTATGGTTTGTTCCAATGACTTTATCGCCATAAGCGACATTTGTCTTATCTCCTAAAAATAATGCACCATAATTAGTCATATCTTTAAGGAATCGACGAGGGTTTTTAGTCATTACTTGTACATGTTCTCCTGCAATACGATCAGCTTCTTCCACCAATTCATCTTCGGTATCACAAAGGATAACTTGACCATAATCTCTCCAAGAGATAGAAGCAACATCTGCAGTTGGTAATACTTTCAACTGTTTTTGAATCTCTTCTTCTATACCTTCTGCGATTTCTTTACTTGTTGTTAATAAAACTGCTGGAGTTGTAGGACCATGTTCCGCTTGACCTAACAAATCAGTCGCACATATTTCTACATCTGAAGTTTCATCAGCAATGATAAGTGTTTCTGTTGGACCTGCTAGTAGGTCAATTCCAATTTGACCGAATAATTGTCTTTTCGCCTCCGCTACGTAAGCATTTCCTGGTCCAACTATCATGTCTACAGGTTCTACACTTTCAGTTCCTAATGCCATCATTGCAACAGCTTGAACTCCGCCCATGATATATATCGCATCAGCACCAGCCATTTTCATCGCTGCTACTGTTGCCGCAGGAATTTCACCTTTAATTGGAGGAGTACAAGCAATAACTCGTTTTACACCAGCAACTTTTGCAGTTAAAACACTCATATGTGCCGAAGCTACCATCGGATAACGTCCACCTGGTACATAACAACCAACTGAATTTACAGGAACATTTTTATGTCCTAAAATAACACCAGGCAAAGTTTCTACTTCTATATCAACTAAAGCATCTTTTTGCTTTTGTGCAAAATTTCGAATTTGAGTTTGAGCGAACTCAATATCCTTAATCACTTGCTCTGGTAAACTTTTGATTACGGTATCAATTTGTGCTTCTGAAAGCTGAAAACTATCTGGCGACCATTTATCAAAATTTTCAGAATATTGACGTACTGCTTTATCACCGTTTTCGGTAATGTCTTTAAGCATATTTTCAACCGTCGTTTTTACTCTTGTATCCACTTTATCTTGCTCAACAGCAGAAATTCCTTTTTTTAAATATTTTATCATTATGAATTATATTGATAATTAAAAAATTTTTCTAAATTATTCAAAATAAGTTATTATAGATAGCTTAACATATCTTTATTTTGAGATATGCTTTACAACCCAAAACATATTATGAATTTTAAGCAAAATTAGAAGTAAATTAGGAGGAGTAGTTATTCTAAAAAAAACTAATAACATTCAATATCAATCATTTTTAATTTTTTGTTTTTAGAAATAAATTCATTTAAAAATAGAAGTAAGAAATTGAATGTCCAGAAGATTTTAACTTTGTTGATAAGCTTTAGGAGATAGTCCTGTTTGGCTTTTGAAAAACCGTGCAAAATTACTTGGCGTTCCATGAAATAAATTTTCTGAAATTTCTGAGATGGTTACATCTGAGTATTTTAGCAAGGATTTAGCTTCTAAAATAAGCATTTCATTTAGTAATGTTTGTGCGTTTTTATTCAAAGTTTGTTTTACACATTTATTAAGATGATTAGGGGTGACATGCAATAATTTAGCAAAATCTTTGACTGTTCGATAGGTGTAAATATGTTGCGTTAAAGCATTTTTATATTGTTGTGTAAGTAATACAGCTGAATTTTTGGTATCAGAAATTACTGTTGAAGCGTGTCTACCTACTTCTGAAAACAATGCCATTAAATACCAAATAATTAAATTATTTTGTTCTTTCTCATTGATTTCATATATCTGTAATAATCGTTCAAAAATATTCAATATAGGTTCAATATCTTTTGGCGGAATAGTAATAATTGGTGTCGTATCAAATTTTAGAAATGAAAATTTTTCCAATAAAAATGGAGTGTCACTGAAAATATTAGGGGAGAAGTGAGCAAAAAAGCCTTCGATATCTTCACTCATATTTTCATGTGCAGTAATTTGTAGTGCAGGAAGGAAAAAAAATTGATTTTTTGAAAATTCATATTGATTTAAGCCTTTAGAACGAATGCTACT
>CAZEOC010000448.1:0-3452 GCA_964513525.1 uncultured Saprospiraceae bacterium
ATCGAAATTGTTATTATTATTTCTCCTTATTGTTAATATTGGGGTTAATGCACAATCGAACAATGAGGTTGAAAAATTACTATTAACAATTGGCAAAGAAACCAAAAATTCCAAAGCAATTATATCCAACAAATCTGCACAAAAAATAATGGATTATGATATAAAAGTAATTCCTTTTTTGATACATTTTTTTTCAAATCAAGTAAAGACTAAAACTTATTCTGAATGTCAAGAAAGAAATTTAACTATAGGAGAGATTGCTATAATTTTAGTGGATAGAATAGAAATGATGCCTTATCATACAGTTACTGGTATTCAAAATTGTATGTTGTCTTTTTGTGAAGACAATGAGAATCTAATTGAATATTACTTTAGATGGAATGATGATAAATCTCTACTTGAATTTATTAGAAAATACAAAGTTTGGTTCTCCAGTAAAGAAAGAGAATCACGGCTAAAATCTAATTAAATTAAAAATTACTTTATCAATAAGAAACGAAGCAATGAAGTATAGAAATCTGGGAAATACAGGAATTGAAGTATCCGAAATTAGTTTAGGAACTTGGCAAGTTGGTGGAAAATGGGGAAGCGGTTTCAATGATAAAAATGCCGAATATATTTTAAATCAAGCAATTGATAATGGAATTAATTTCATTGATACTGCTGACGTTTATGAAAATAGATTAAGTGAAAAAGCTGTTGGAAAAATAGTTCGTTCTCGTTCTGAAAGAATTTATGTTGCTACTAAATGTGGTCGTTTTATCAATCCTCACAACAATAAAGGATATCATCCTAAAGTCCTTCGAGAATTTGTAGAACAGAGTTTAATTAATACTGGTTTGGAATGTATTGATTTGATTCAATTACATTGTCCGCCTTCTGAAGTCTACTATCGACAAGAGATTTTTGAGGAATTTGATAAATTAAAAAAGGAAGGAAAAATTCTAAATTTAGGGGTAAGTGTTGAAAAGGTAGAAGAAGCATTAAAAGCAATTGAATATCCTAATGTAAAAACAGTTCAGATTATTTTCAATATGTTTAGACATAGACCTTCAGAACTATTTTTCCAAGAATCCAAAAAACGTAATATTGGAATCATTGCAAGAGTTCCTTTAGCCAGTGGTTTATTAACTGGAAAGTTTAATATTAACACACAATTTTCTAAAGAAGACCATCGTAATTTTAATAGAACTGGAGCTGCTTTTGACCAAGGAGAAACTTTTTCAGGTATTGATTATAACTTAGGACTTGAAGCAGTAGATAAACTACAATCAATATTTCCTGATAACATTCCATTGGTTCATCTTGCTTTAAAATGGATTTTAATGTTTGAGGAGGTTAGCTGTGTGATTCCTGGTGTTTCAAAAATTAATCAATTACATTCTAATTTAGAAAGTCAAAATATTAGAAATTTAACAACTGATGAAATGAGTGCAGTTAAAGACATTTATAATCAATTTATACGTCCATCAGTTCATCATCGTTGGTAAACGAATGCTTATTTACAAATAAAAAAGCCACAGCAAAAGCTGTGGCTGAAAATATTTACTATTTTTCATAAAGGATAATCAATAAATTTACTTAACAATAAATTTAGTTTGACCAATTCCTTCTAAGTTCATTATATAAACTCCTGTATTCAAGCTTGAAACATCGACTTGTGTTGAAAGTGAATTATTCCCACTTGTTGTAATTACTTTTTGACCTGAAATATTGAATACTTCAATTATACCAATTTCTTTTTTAGTAGATGAAATATTTAGTATTCCGTTCGTAACTGGAACTGGGAAAATAGTAATTCCTAAATCAATTGGTTGATTACTAAAAATACCAGAAGTTCCTTCACAATCAAGATTTCCATAAATATTTACATTAGCAATACTTGTCCAATTTGTACTTGAACTATTACCGATTCCAATAAATTTAACATAGCGAGCAAATGTTCCTGCTAAACTAAATAATTGTTCAGATTCTACTGTCATATTAGTTGTATCACTTGAAGCAGCATTAATAACCGTTGTGAAAGGTCCTGATGCACTATCAGATACAGCAATTGAGAAAGTCGTTGTTCGCTCATCTGCTTTCCAAAAATGGATTCCAATTTCCGTTAATTCATGAATACAAGACAAATCGAAAGTAATAGAAACTTCTGGGTCTGTATCTGGATTTCCTGTCCAATAATTCGTTAAATCATCGTTATAAGCATTGATTTCAGCAACTTCAGGTTTAATTTGCATTCCAATACTTGTCGTTCCTACAATTTGAATTTCATTCGGTAGAAAAGTATTTAATTGAATTACTGTTAAAGTATCCGCTAAATCATTTCCTCCAGCAACTTCATTAATAAAAACATCTCCAGTTATATCTGCGCTAGTTGTATTATCTGTAACGGTTGCTGTTACAACTGTAGTTCCTGTTCCTGAAGTAATGTCAAAACTTAACCAAGATAGATTCTCTGTAATTGTCCAATCCACCGTTGAAATTACATTAAAAGTAAGACTGCTTGCATCTTTACCAAAAGTAAGCGCAGAAGGTGCAGCAACTAAAACTGGATTAGAAACGATAGTCGCTCCAAAGCCAATAGTCGTTCCAACATCTGTAGAATCGTAAGGTAAAGCAGTTCCATTAGCACCAAATTCTTCAGCTCCAGCATCAAAAGCTCCTGTTCTAATTCCACCTAAAACATCTAAAATTAAATAAGGATAAGTTCCAGTATTTGCATCTATTGCAGAACTACCATTTGTAATTCTATGAAAATTTCCGTCATCCGATAAATCTGTCATTGCTAAGTTGACAAGGTTTCCTTGAGAAACCGAACTACCTGTAGGTAAGGTTAAAATCTGATAAGGATCAATACTCGAATTATACATAATATTGTCTGATACAATCAAATTTTCTGGTGCTAAAGTCAAATCACCACCTACATTCGTACCAACTCTCAAACCATAATCACAGTTAACAAAAGTATTATTTATTATTTCCGTATTCTTGACTTGGTAATAACCATTTATCGCAGTATTCGGTCGACCATTTGTAACATTGATTCCACCAGTTGCATTAGAAAGTGAGCCATCTGGTTTGTAAGAATTTATCCCTTCAATGTAATTATTGTAAACCTTATGTCCTTCTCCAATAACACGAACTCCAGCAGACATTAAATTATTTTCTGCAAAAAAGTAGTTACCATAAACTTCACAATCATCTCCATGTCTTAAGGTTAAACATCCTGAATATTTTCTAAAAGTATTATTATAATATTTATTCTCTCCTGATTTATTTGAGATTATTTCAATTTCTCCAAAGAAGTTATAAAAATAATTATCATAAACATTCGTAAAAGAGTTATTCAATGAAGTACTACTATTTCCGATTCTAATTGCATCTTGGTCATTATCTGCATTTAAGCCATTGATAGGCGTTCTATCTGCAAAATAATTATGATGAATTTCTAA
>CAZEOC010000449.1:0-3437 GCA_964513525.1 uncultured Saprospiraceae bacterium
TTTTGTCATTCTATTTTCAATCGCATTAGGAATATTATTATTTAATGGTTCGAAGGATATTCCTAAAAAATTACAGGCTTCTTCCGTAACTTTTTCAGGTGCTTCGCATAAGTTTTCATAGCGAATTGTAAGGCAATTTTCATCCTTATACCAAGTTTCAAAAAAACGCTCAATCGATTTTCTCCAAAAAACTGCTCTTCTTATTAAATGCGTTTCATTATCCATTTGCTCATCTCGCAACCAATAATCTTTAGATACCGTTTGAGAATATCCACTTCTAAGAATTACAATTTTTTTCATTTCATAATTTCTAAAAGTCGTATTAATGAAATCATAAAAATAAAACAACCAAGGATTTTTTAAGAGTAGCATTTTTCCTTTTCTAACGCCAAAATGCCATTTAAACTTTTTTAAAAATTTTCTTTCTTGATTTTCATTAAAAACAGGTTCTTTATAATTGATAAATCCATTTTCTACAACCTCTTCATATCGCTTAAAATCCCAGAAATCTGTTCCTAACTTTCTAAGCATTTTTTTAATCGTTCTTTCTTCTAAATTAGGTTTATATCTTGCCTTCTTTAGAACTAATTCAGGATGCTTTCTTAAGATATCCACTAATAAAGTTGTTCCTGAGTTCCAAAAACCAACGATAAACAATGCTTTCATTTATTAAATTTAATATTTTTTATTTTAATTTCCTTTTCGTGCATAAACAATATTCACGTTTTTAAAATGTCATTTGATATTTTATATGAAACATTCTTAAAGCATTCATTCTACCAACCCTTAAAGCATATTCTCTATTCAAAGCATTCGTTACTATAAAATGTACTCTATGTCCTTTTGTAATTAAATAATTCGCTCTAAAATCAAAAACAATATCTCCATTTAATTGACTTTCTCTAAATTCAACTGTTCCAGGGATTAAAGGTCCATTATTTAGAGTTTCTATCAAAGGTCCCCATTCTCCTTTCCCTTCAAATACTGCATCAATATTGTGCATAAAACTATTATAAGTCACGACTCCACCAAGCGTCAATCTATTGAATAAGTCAAATTCTATATCTAATCTTGTTGTATGAAAATTACGATAAATCATCACTGTATTCAACATAGAAGAATCAGGTGTATTCATTCCATCAATAAAGTTAGACCAGAAATTTTGGTTATTTGCAGCAACAGAATCCATATCTCCAGGATAAGTATAAGTGTATCCGCCCCAAAGTCTTACTGGAATACCTAAAATCTCTCCATTTAAATGGGTTGAAACTTCATATCCAGCAATTCGGCCAAAGGTTTTATTAATATATTTGAAACCAATCGCTTCTCTAATTTCATTAATCGTTGCAACACTTAAATCTTCATCTGATAAATGAACATCTAAAGTCAATTCTGCCATATCTTTATACTGCATCATGAAAAATGCTGCATCAACATATCCTTTCCAATTTCCTTTTTTTAATAATTTCTTATACCCCAATTCTAAACTCCAACCATATTCTGGTCGAATATCTAAATTAGGAATTGCATTGATTGGGAAGTTTCCTAAAATTCCAGCGTCTATATTGAAAATATCTGCTTCAACATATCTTTCCAATAAACTCGGCATTCGATAACCTTGTCCGAAAGAACCTCGAAATACATTTGTCGGTGATAATTTATAAGATGCACCAATCTGTAATGCAGGAATATATGCTTCATATTCATTATCTCCAGTTGCGAATCGTTCTATTCTCAAACCAACTTGAGCATTCAATTTTTCATCAAGGAAACTCCGTTCAACTTGTCCAAAAAGTGCTTGATTTGTACCATTCGTTGTAACTCTATTTAAAGAATCTGCTTCCACAAAATCTAAAGTAGGATTACTTGCATTATATGCTTGAAGTAAAGTTCCAGCAGTAAGCAGTAATTGATTATCAAATCGTCTTTGGAATTGATATTCTACACTAAAAATATTTGATGGAATATCATCTCTTTCTTGTACGCCAGAATCTAATCTCCTTTTAGATTGAATATTAATAACTGAAAATGCTCGTCCTTTGATTGTATGTTTATTATTATACTTGTCAAAATGAGTGAAATGTGGGTCTATAGAGTAGGTTTGATAAGTATCAAATTTAATTGGAGAAATATGTCTCAAAGCATTTGTATCTGCATCTTCCCAAATAAAATATCCACCTAATTTATGATACATTACATTCCCATTAATACCAAAAGTTGTTCGGTCATTTAATCTATATTTTGTTTTCCAGTTAAATCGATAACGAGCTTCATCTCCTTTTTCGATATGAGAGCGATTATAATGTAAATTTCCTCCAAGAGAAACATCTAATTTATCTGTTGCTTTTACTCGATGAGCAAAAAATAAACCTGCATTATAAGGTGCTTCATCATCTGCCCACCATTGTCTATATTCAGAAGTCGGATTATCCATTCTTCCATTATATAACATAATACTTGTATATGGGTCAGAAGTTGGTTCTGCAGTAGTAACATTAATAATTCCATTCATAGAATTAGAACCATAAAGCACAGAAGCTGGTCCTTTGACGACTTCAATTTGACCTGCATTTTCAATTGGAACAAAATTCCAAGGAACATCGCTAAATAAAGCACTTAACAAAGGCTGACCATCTACAATTAACCCAACTCTACTTCCTCCGCCATAAGAAAATCCACTACTTCTTATGCTAACTTGATTATCTAAGACTTGAACGCCTGGTGTACGTTCCATTACTTCGTTTAAGGAATTAATACCATTGTTTTCAATGAAACTTGGGGGAATCACTTCAATGGTTGCGACTTCGTTTTCTATTAATCTTTTGTTTCGACCACTTGTTACCGTAACAGTATTTAAAATAGAGGTTTGTTGATTTAATTCAATGTTTTGAACTATACTTTTACCTTTTAATTTTACATTGATAACCTGAGTTTCAAAGCCCAAGAATTGTGCAGTTAAAGTTGTTTCTTCTCCATCAACTGTTAAGTAATAATTTCCATCTATATCAGTTGTTGTTCCTATCAATTGGCTTGTACTAATGACGACACCAATTAAAGGTTCTTTAGTTTCTGAATCGGTAACTGTTCCTGTTATTCGAGTTTGAGCGACTACAGAATTAACATTTAATAGTATTATTAATAATAGAAAATAGTAGAAGTGTTTCATATATCAAATTTAGATTGTGCTTTCACAAATGTAATAAATTTTGATGTATAAAATTTCTTGTAAACTTTCCTATTTTAAGAAAATCAATGGATAATTTCAATATCTTTTGAGTTTAGAAGACTTGAAGTAGTAAATAAAGAAATTGGATAAATTAAGAAATATTAATTGGATAGAAGAAATTGAAAGTAAAAATGGTTTTGTGTTTTTTTAACGAATAGATTAGAATTGACCACAGCGTTTCACTAATTGAAAAAATATAACTTTTATTAAT
>CAZEOC010000450.1:0-3423 GCA_964513525.1 uncultured Saprospiraceae bacterium
CTTTATTTTTAAAATATGGAAAAGCTAAATTCAATTTAGGTATAGAAACTTTTGTAAAAAATACAATTGGTAATGAAAAACTTGAAGTCGAAGCTACCAAATTACCAAATTTAAAGATTAAAGAAACAATTCCTGATAATTTTAATATTGTTTTAAGTGCGGTTGCCAATTATCAAAATATTACTGAAATTCTACAACAGCAATTTTTAAATCAATCCTTTGAGTATGATAATCAAAAAGTCAAAATTACAGCAATTGAATTTACTGGAGGAGCAGAAAAAATATTAATAAAGGTTGGTGTCAATGCCGATTTCAAAAAAGGGATTATTAAAAAAAATGTAAAGGGAAATCTTTATTTAGAAGGTGTTCCATATTATGACTCAACCAGTCAAGCTATCAAAATCAAAGATTTACATTATAATTTAGATACAAGAGATATATTGGTCAAATCTGCAAAATGGTTAGCGGATAAAAAGATAAAAGAGATGATGGCAGAGAATTTAGTTTTTCCTGTTGGCGACCAAATTAAAGAAGCAAAATTGATGATCGAAAAAGAATTGACTTCTTATTCAATCAATGAATATGCAACAATTTCTGGGCAACTAAATGATTTAAAACCTGAAGGCATTTATTTAACCGAAAATGCGATTCAAGTCGTCATATTAGCAGATGGAAAAGTCCGTATGAAAGTATCTGGATTTTAAGAAAATGATTAAAATCATCTTATAAATAAGAAATGAGGTTCTAACATAGATTATATCTAATTTTAGAACCTCATTTATTTTTTTAAAGCTTAAATTTCATACAAAAAACATGCGGTAAAACAGCTTTTGTTCCTTGATAAACATATTTATCCTCGTCCATTTTCTTTAAATTAGGAAAACAGTCATAAGGAGAATAATCATACTCTTCAAATAATTCTAAAGTTAATCCTTGTTTTAATAATTTAGAAATAATATCAGAAATTGGATGTGCCCAAAAGTATTCCTTTCCTCCAATTGGTGCTTCTTTATCCGCATAAGTACCTTCAGAAATATCAAATTCTGGCTCTTTCTCATGAAAATAAGGGTAAATTATTTTGTTTATATCCCAATCAAACATATAGAAAAAAGGATGAAAATCTGCAATTAGAAAAGTGCCACCTGGTTTAAGAAATCGTTTAATATTAGCAGCCCATTTATCTAAATCATGCAACCAACCTATTGTTCCATAAGATGTAAATACAATATCATACTCACCTTTTAGATTTTCATCTAAATCCATAATATTGGATTCTACAAAATTTGCCTCCTCTCCTATTTCTTCTGTTAATTCCTTGGCTAACTGAATGGCTTTAGCTGAAAAATCAACTCCAGTTACTTTTGCTCCTAACCTCGACCATGACAATGTATCTTGACCAAAATGACATTGTAAATGCAATAAAGATTTTCCTTTTACATCTCCCATTGCATTTAATTCAATTGATTTCAGTGAATTCCAACCATTTTTAAAATCTTCTAATCTATAAAAATCAGATTCTTTATGGTATTCTATTTTATCGTCCCATAATTTTTGATTGGATTCGTAGTATGCTTTCATTTTTGATTTTTTTGTTGCTTAATAAATTAGACTTTATTCTAAATAATTTTGTAATAAGCTAAATTATCTTAGAATAAAGTCTATTATCTAACTTGGAAACAGCGCTAAAAATTCATTAATTACTTGATTAATCTTAATTTTGTGAAAAATTATAAAAATAATAATTACTATGGACGAAAAGAATCAATTAAATATTGAATTATCAGAAGAAGTTGCAGAAGGAACTTATGCTAATTTGGCTGTAATCTCACACTCACCAACTGAGTTTGTTTTAGATTTTATTAGAATGATGCCGAATATGCCTAAAGCAAAAGTGAAGTCAAGAGTTATCTTAACGCCACATCACGCTAAGAAGTTATTACATGCATTACAAGATAATATTAATAAATATGAAGCTCAGCATGGAAAAATAAATGATAACAATACACCACCTTTTCCAATGAATTTCACACCTAAAGCTCAAGCTTAATAACTTATTATATGAATAATTGATAATTGGAATAATTATCAATTGTTCATTAATTTTTTCCAATTCTTCGTAATGTAAATCAGATAAATATTTACTGCAAAAATATCAAAAGCAAATAACCAAATCACGTTTATTCCCATTACATCAGTCATTCTAATAAAGAAAGCAATCAAGAAGGTCAACAATAGAATACCAAAAAGAAAAACAAAAATGAATTGCTTCGACTCATAAGATTGCCATATAAAATAGACACTCGAAAGCACTAAACATATATCCATAATGATAATCAAAGTGGTAAAAAGTGATTTCATTCCAGAAAGATTTTGGCTTCCTGTTCCAATCCATATTATCAAATTCAACACGACAATTGTAATAATTCCTAATCCTAAAAAAGCTTTATTCATCATATCTATTTCTACTACTTTCGTAATTTTTTATTCAAATTGAAGTGAATTTAATATTATTTGAAAATATTTCAGCAATTTTAAATTAATAATTATCACCAATATTATAAAAAACTACTTACTGTATGATTACTGTCACACCAGTTCAAAATAAAAAAGACCAAAAGGACTTTATAAAGTTACTTTGGACGATATATAAAGATGATAATTATTGGGTTCCACCTTTATTAATTGATGCTAAAAGTTGGTTTTCTAATAAGCATCCTTTTTACGAATATGGTGAAATGCAATGCTTTTTAGCAAAAATCAATGGCGAAGTAGTTGGACGAATTGCAGCAATTAACAATCCTTTATACAATCAATATCAAAAAGCTAAACCAACAGGTTTTTTTGGTTTTTTTGAATGTATTGAAAACCAAGAAGTGGCGAATGGACTTTTTGACACTGCCAAAACTTGGTTAAAAAATAGAGGCTTAGAAATTATTCATGGACCAGCTTCTCCTTCAAGTAATTATGAATATGGTTTATTAATCAAAGGATTTGAAGATTCTCCTCGATTAATGATGACTTATAATCCTCCTTATTATGAAAATTTGATATTAACTTATGGATTTAATGAAGCGAAAAGATTGTTTGCCTATAAAATAGATGCTCAAAAAGCTGTCAACAATGAAAGATTGAAAAAAGGTGCAGCAATAGTTCAACAAAGAAGTAAAGTTCAATTAAGAAGCTTAAAAAAGAAAAAGCTAACTCAAGAAATGTCTATTGTAAAATCGGTTTATAATGACGCTTGGGAAGCCAATTATGGTCATATTCCATTTACCGATAGAGAAATAGATGACTTAGGTAAAGATTTAAAATTAATCGCTTCAGAAGATTTATTATTATTTGCAATGATTGATGGAGAAGTTGTTGGAAAAGGAATGGCAATTCCTGACGTATTTCAAATTCAAAAGAAAATGAATGGACGAC
>CAZEOC010000451.1:0-1759 GCA_964513525.1 uncultured Saprospiraceae bacterium
AAGAAATATCTCAACCATCATCCTGTGAACATCCCTACGAAGTCCATCATTATCAATGCTTGATATATGAACCCTTTTCTTACCCACTGAAATATCATCCCAATCCCATTCTTTTGAAATAGATCCAAGTACATCTTTACCATGTAAAATGGTGTCAAACTCCTTCCTATTAATATTTTTGTTTATACTGATATCATTTTCCTTCTTATAGAAGTTATCAATGATATTATTTTTAGTATTAATATTGATTTTAAGTGTGAATTAGCATAATGTTTTATTTTACTTCAAACCAAAGTTCAGTTCGTTCTTGTGTTGCTTCATCACCTTGATAATTGATAAAAATTTCTTCGCCAGATTTAATATCTTTTATACAATGAATTTGAAAAGAATCATTTTCCAAATCAAAAACGACAGTTGCATTCGGTGAATTTGAATGATTGTATAATGAACCATAACCTAAAGCGATACAAGCGTCTTCGCCATTAGGTAACAAGAAATAGTAATCATAAAAGATAGTTTTATCTATATTTTCAAGCTCTTTTTTCGGAATCAAAATCAAGGGACAAATTTCTATTATATCATCTGCTGAAATTTCTTCAGATGTGAAAATTCCTCGACCTCGATTTTCAGAAGTCGCCATAAATAAACTTGGAATGTGTAGCATAAATTTTTACGTTTTACAACCGCTTTGCTTTACGAAAGACAACCGTTTTTGATTTATAGACGAAAGATAAATGCTTCTCTTGTTATTGAGAAATGGTATGTTTTTTTGTGAAGGCGTAGCCGTTCGTCACTCGTCAGCGACTGAAAGGAACTAATCGTCGCTTGTTAATTCAAATTCAACCCTTTCTTTATCAACTCCATTGACAACCAAAACTAACTCATGCAAACCTGTATAATGTTTTCGAGTCGTTAGATTTTTAAAATGTTGTTTCCGTTCAAAAGTATAATTTTTATTCGATTCAAAGGTCTTTTCGGTCAATTGAAAAATCTTTCGGGAGCGAGAACCATTTGATTTGACATAATAAATCGCATATTCGATTCTTAATTTAGTCGTTTTCCCTGCGGAATGTTTTATAGAAAAACTAAAATATGCATCTGTTCCGATTGTAACTTTAGTTGGTGCAATTGTCAAATTAGAAATTTCTACAGTTTTAGGGTTTGCAAAACCGAATAATTCCATTGCTTCCGTATTTCCTTTTTTTAATAAGGTTCTCAAAGCATGTTTGATGAGTTTATCTCGATTTTTATTTGCACCAATCCACTGATTAGCAATTTCTAAAACTAACTCTGGAGCATCTTTAGAAATATCATTCAAGTTGTTGGCAACACTACGTCTGACATATTCTGATTCATCATCTTTCAAAGCTTCTAAAATCGGTAAAACAGGTTTAGGATTTTTTTTAAATGCCTTCAACGCCATTCCCCACGGTAATCTTGAACGACTTCCTTCACTTGCCAACCGTCGAATATGATGATTGTCAGATTGCGTCCATTCCATTAATAAAGACATCATTTTTTCAGGATACTTTACAATAAATGGTCGCACTGCAAACTCTGAACTACAAAGCGGTGTAAACAAACTCAAAGCGATGGAAGAAGCTTCAAAATCATCCAAACCATAAACTTCTACAAAGTCGGGAAAAAACATATATTCAAACTTTTCTTCAAAAGTTGCACCGACATTTTTCATTATACCTAAAGCAGTTCGATAATCGGTTGGTAAAACGTCTCCCAAACAATGTGTGATATGTCGCAT
>CAZEOC010000451.1:1769-3422 GCA_964513525.1 uncultured Saprospiraceae bacterium
TCACATCATCAAACATCAACTAATCAAAAAAAAATCAGATATGCAATTCTTTGTTTCAATTCTCTGTTTTTCCATTCCGAATCAAATAACAATTTCAAGAATCGCTCTTTATCAAAATCCGAATACACTCTTTTGAAATCATTCGTAAACGCTTCAAAAAAATCAGCGTTGTACATATTTTTTAATTGAAATTCTGCCATGATATTGACGATTGAAGAATCGCTCGTTACTCACTTGACGAGTGACGACCGTTTCACTGACGAAAAAATAAAGTTCCAATGACTCAAAAGAACTTATAAGTCTTCCGCAAATAATAAAATCTGCGTCGCAAAAATTGTGTTTTCATTATCTAATTCTCGCTTTGCTAATCGGTGTAAATTGTATTTCGCATTATCAGAATGTATAATTTTCTGAACGTTTTTATTTTTTAATACTTCACTTTTATCTTCTAAAGTTGGCATTTCAAAAAGTCCTGCAATTTGACCTAAATTATTACCAGTCAAAACTTTACTATTTTTAATAAAATCGGGTAAAGCATCGTAACCAATTACTAATTTTGGTACAGGTTGGAAAACTTTGAAAACTGCATCGCCACTTGCACGTGTATAAAATGCTCGACCTAAACGACCAACTAAGTCTATTTTATGCGGGTCAATTTTATCTTCTTCATCGAAAATATCTTCTGCTAAATGCAGCTTTACGATTTCACAGATAATCAAATGTCCAGCTCCACCTTCTTTTCCTAAAGTTTTGATTTCTTGTACTTTACATTCGAATTGTACAGGAGATTCTGCAACTCGAAATGGTTTGACTTCATCGGAAGGAATTGGTGTTAAACCTGATTTTGTGAATTCATTTACGCCAGTATGAAACTGTACAGAAGTAACTGCCATTTGTCGAACAATAGCATGATTAACGACATTAATGACGACTTCGCCTGTTTTTTCAATATTATGTAAAGTGTCTTTTGTTGTATTATCAGAAACTCGACGATTAGAAGAAAAAACCATCATCGGCGGATTAGAACTAAACATATTAAAAAAACTATACGGAGCTAAATTTGGATTACCATTTTCATCCATTGTACTTGCAAATGCAATCGGTCGAGGTGCAACCGAACTTACTAAATATTGATGTAAAGTAGCCGTTGGTAAATCTGATGGTTTATATGTTTTCATTTAATTAATTTTTTTTGTTAATCGGCAAACTCATGAAACCATATTATTAATAAAAATGGTTGCGGATTTTGCTCATTAACAATTAACGAATAAGAATTAACTTTTTAAAACATTTTTTAATAATTTTCATGACAATAAAATGCTAAACTAAAAGTCGTAAATTGATGTTTTAGAATTGCAAGGATTAAAAATTAAAAAAAGGTAAAGGATATAGTAATATTTCTACTTTATATCATTTACTTTCTAGTATAAAAGATATGATAGGTTGGCGATTTCGAGAATACTTTTCTGAGAAAGGCGAAGGTTCTACTTACGATACATTATTGAAATTATTTAAAGAATTACTGATTCATACTTCGGGTGAAGTTAGTGAAGCTTTGAGTTGGTTGACAGAATTGGATAAAGAATATAATCTGACTACAGAAGATTATGGAATGGCGGATTTTATCCAAGATTTGATTGATAAAGGTTTTAT
>CAZEOC010000452.1:0-3420 GCA_964513525.1 uncultured Saprospiraceae bacterium
CCAGTATAGAAAGGGTGAGAATAACTTGAAATTTCTACCTTTACTAACGGATATTCGGTTCCATCTTCCCAAGTAATAGTTTCTTTGCTAGCCGCAGAAGAAGCTGTCATAAATTCGTCACCTGTTGCAACATCTCTAAAAACAACTTTGCGGTATTCCTTTGGATGAATATCTTTTTTCATGATCTATTTTATTTACATATAATAATTAGGCTGCAAAGATAATTGTTTCTACTTAATTCCAAAATATTTATATTGATAAATTATTATATAATTCTATTGTGAGTATAAATCTCACATCAATATAAATATATGGAACTCAAACAATGTATTTTTACTTGCCAATAATCTTAATTAAAGAACCTTTTTGAACCGTTTCCGTCAATTCCATACTGTTCAAAATTGAAAGCTCTTTCATTCTATCATTAGCTACACCCAATTTTTGGAAAGTTTGCTCTACAGTTGCTGTAACTGGTACTGTTTTTACTTTAACTCTTTCTGGTACAACCTTGATTTTACTTTGATCCGTTAATTTATTAAAACCTTTCATTGTACTTAAGAAAGTTTGCTCATAAGCTGAAAAATCAGCTTGTCCTGCTACCCCATGAAAAACAAAAATATAATTACTGAACTCAATAAAATAAGAAGTTAAACTAATTGATTGAGTTGGATCTTGTTCATTGATTTGCTCAGAATTTACAGCAATTGCATTATAACCATTTACCTTTACTGTCTTACGAGACTTTTCAGTTAATTTATAATTTGTTATTGTACTCGTAACTGCTTCTGTTAAATTATTTCCCTGAGCTAATGTAAAAATCATCATTGCTTTGCCATCTTTCGATGCAATTTGAACTTGAGCTGGAGAATTAATTACTTGCCAATCTTTTGGCGTAGGAAACAGAAACTTCATTTCTGGATGATAAAAAACATCATTCTCTACATAACCTTGACGTGGATCTTCTCCATAAACCATTCCGTCAATCATTCTTAAATATTCATCTCTATTTACTTTATAAGGTCCAGGCGTTTTTGCTTGCCAAGTTTTAGATAATTCCTTAACATTTGCGTAGCGATTTGCTGGGTCTGGATGAGTTGACATAAAAGTAGGAATCGACTGAGCTGATTCACCAGACATTCTTGACAATGTTTTAAAGAAGTTTGCCATATAATTTGCATCGTAATTGATACGAGTTGAATATTCTACTCCTAATTCATCTGATTGTGATTCATCTTTACGACCATTTTTCAAAAATAATAATTGTAAACCACCTTGAGCTAAACCAGCCATTTGCTGAAACTCTGGGCTAATAACCATTCCTGCAATCAAACCAACCTGAGCAACTTGTGCTTTACTTTGTTGCTTTACAGAATGACGAGCAGTTACATGACCAATTTCATGTCCTAAAACACCTGCAAATTCAGCTTCATTATTAAAATGTGCTAAAATTCCTCTCGTAAAATATACATATCCACCTGGAACAGCAAAAGCATTCACAACCGGAGAATCCATTACTTTAAATTCATATTGTAAATTAGGACGATGAGAAATTCTTGCCATTTCTTGTCCTTTTTCTTCAATAAACTTTTGGATTGTTTCATCTTGATACAAACCATATTGAGCTACAATCTGTGGATCATATTGTTTACCCATTTGAATTTCTTGTGCTTCTGTCATTAACACAAAATCTTTTTTTCCTGTTACTGGATTAGTCGCACATTGACTCATCATCAAAACAACAAATAGGAAGAATGAACTTCTAATCATTAATTTAAAATTGGTTTTCATATTTCTTTTAATTTATGTTATTCAACTTTCAACAAAACTTAGATGCTAAAAGTATTTTTATTCAAATCCATTTTAATATATTAAACAAGAAAAGTTATTTCGATGAAATCAAAAAGCAATCTTTTTCGTCTTATTGAGTAGGACTTTAGAATATAATACAACAAATATTAATTTCTTTTTTGATTCTATTGAATTAATGATGAAAAATTATCATTTTATACTAATATTAAAATAATTCTATGACGAAGAGTTTGCAAAAGTGTAACTAACTTCTTACTATACTTAAATACATATATACATAATTTATAATGATTCAGCTAAATAATATTAAAAAAAAATACGGTAAAAATGAAGTGCTAAAAGGAATAAATAGCACTTTTGAAAAAGGAAGAGTCTATGGAATCGTTGGAGAAAATGGCGCTGGTAAAACAACATTATTCCGTTCTATTGCTGGTTTAGAGAATTATGAAGGTGTAATACAAACCGATTTAAAACCCTTGAAAAACCATTTAGGATTCTTACAAACACATCCTTTTTTCTTTTCTAAAATTACTGGTCAAGAGTATTTACAATTACTTTGTAATGCACGAAATATTAAACTTCCAGATACGTCTAAAAGCAATATTTTCAATTTACCACTTCAACAATATGCTTCAACATATTCAACTGGAATGAAGAAAAAATTGGCTTTATTGGGTATTTTATATCAAAAAAATGAGCTTTTTATCTTGGATGAACCTTTTAATGGCGTTGATATTCAGAGTAATTTAATTATTACACAAATCATTCAAACATTAAAAAAACAAGGCAAAACTGTTCTAATTTCATCTCACATTTTCTCTACTTTGAATGATACTTGTGATGAGATTCATGTATTAAGAAAAGGGCTTTTTGAAACAAAAGTAGAAAAAGATGATTTTGGTAAATTAGAGAAAGAAATGCTTGATGCAGCAGATTTGAATTGGTCATTTGATTTTTAAATTACACTCACGTAGGCACTTTTTCATTCATTACTCTAAACCAAATCGGTGGCACTAATGCCATCAACATTGACATAGGATAACCAAAAGGTAATTGTGGAGCTTCATCAAAATGACGAAGTGTTTGATATTTTCTTGTTGCTTTAAAATGATGGTCAGAATGACGTGTCAATTCATATAAAACAATTCTACCAACTTCATAATTTGAATTCCAAGAATGATGTGGTTGAACCGGTTCATATCTTCCCGATGCTAATTTTTTTCGTAGCAACCCATAATGCTCAATATAATTTACGGTTTCTAATAATAAAAAACCAATAATTGCAGCTATTGCAATTAATAACATAGTTTGAAAATTAAATACAATTACAATTATTGCTAAATATGCAATTTGAATAAGTTGAAATTGTATCATTGAATTACCAATAGATAATACTTTTTTTCCTGAACGTTTTAATCGACTATTTTCAATTCGCCAAGCTGATAAATAGGATTGACTTACAGAACGGATAAAAAAAGCGTAAATATTCTCTCCAAAACGAGAAGTTGCAGCATCTTTTTCTGTTGCTACATTTTTATGATGACCGAAATTATGTTCAATAAAAAAGTGCATATACATTGCAGGAATCAATAAGGTTTTAGCAAATATTTG
>CAZEOC010000453.1:0-3419 GCA_964513525.1 uncultured Saprospiraceae bacterium
CAGCTCGAAATAAATTTTAGACAAGCTCTAAGCAAAATTAAAACATAAAAGAAATTATAACCAACTTATAGTTTTCTCAATTATGCTTTGGATTTAAGAGTGAAGGCTTCTCAAAGAGAAGCCTTCTTTTTATTTAATTGATAATATTTTAGTTCTAATTAATCATCTAAATTTACAGACATCGCTGCTCCAATAATTCCAGCATAATTCAAAAATTTGGCAGGAACAACTTCTACAGGAACAGTTAAAATATGTTTGAATTTCTCAAATTTCTTACTTTGTCCACCACCAAGAATTATCAAATTCGGTGAAAAAACTCTATTTAAGTGATTTAAGAAAAAGTCAAAACGAACTGCCCATTCTTTGGTTTTAATGCCGTCTCTTTTTTTCGCTGCATCAGAAGCATACTTTTCTATCATTTTACCATTAGTATGAAGCATTGCACCTAATTCAAAGTTTGGAATTAATTGTCCATTATAGAAAAAACCAGCACCTAAACCTGTTCCAATTGTAATCAAAACAACTGAACCATTTTTATCTTTTCCAGCACCCATTTTCATTTCTGCCAAACCTGCTAAATCTGCATCATTAGCAACATGAAAAGTCAATCCGCCACAAGCTTCACTAAATAGTTGTTTAATATTCACACCGACCCAACTAGCATCTAAATTAGATTTTGACTTACAAACACCATCAATAACAATTGAAGGAAAAGCACAACCTACTTGACCATTCCAATTAAAATGTTCAACTAATTGTTTCACAACATTTGCCATTGCTTCTGGAACTCGAGGAATCGGAGTATCAATTCTATATCTTTCTGTTACTAATTCACCTGTTTCTATATTTACAACTGCGGCTTTCATTCCTGATCCACCGATATCAATTCCTAAAACTTCCATCTTTGTTATATTAAAACTGCATCAATTTCATATAAATGATACAGTTTATTCCATTATTTATTAATAATTAGAAACGAAGATAAATAAGATTTTAAATTTCACAAAAATCATACTTCCCAAATAATATTTGTTTGAATCTTGTTTATTGAAATTATTGAATTATAAAAGTGTTTTTTTTAAATTTTTAATAGTTATCTACTTTGTGATATCCAAATTTTAATGTTTTACCATATTGATAATCAGTGTGTTATGAGTGAAAAAACTTTGGAAACTTTTAAACCTTTTTTTGTTTCCTACGTTTTTTAGATTAATTTTGAGGGAATTTATAATCTAAAAATTAAATGAATAGCGGCAACAAAATAATAAGAAAAGCAATGGATTTATTCATGCGATACGGTCTTAAAAGTATCACAATGGATGAAATTGCACGGTCGCTGGGGATTTCTAAGAAAACGCTTTATCAAGTAGTAGATAATAAAGCGGATTTGATAGAAAAGGCGATGAAAGTGCATATTGAAAGTGAAAAATGCGCTTTAGATGAAGTACATGAAAATTCTGAAAATGCGATTGATGAAATGTTGAAAGTTGGGCGATTTATTAGTCAACTATTACAACAAATGAATCCTTCTGTAATTTATGATTTAAAAAAATATTATCCTGAAGGTTGGGAAATGATGGAATCACTTCATTTTGAACATACGCACAAAATGATAAAGGAGAATATCGAGCGAGGAGTTGAGGAAGGTTTATATAGGAAAGATTTGAATTCGGATATTATTTCAAGGTTGTATGTCGGTAGAATGGATTTGGTGATAGATAAAAATTTATTTCCTTTTGGAGAATATACATTTTTGCAAATTCATGAAAACTTTATCAGTTATCATCTTTATGCATTGATGTCGAAGAAAGGCGTAGAGGTTTTTGAAAAGATTAAAGAAAAAGTTAATCGTTAATACCGAATATCAAATTAAAAAGAAACAAAATCACATATAATATATAACAACAAAGAAAATGAAACACATCTATTTATTAATGTTCAGCTTATGTCTGACTTTGTCGGCTTTTGCACAGCAAGAGTTTACTTTGTCTCAGGCGATAAGTTATGGAGAAACAAATAGTCCAAGTGTGCAAATTGCACAAATTGGCGTTTCTGATGCTGAACAACAGATTATACAAAATCGAGCAATTGGTTTACCGACTGTTGGAATTAATGGAAATTATCAGCATTTTTTGCAGATTCCTGCTCAGTTAGTTCCTGCAGAATTTTTTGGTGGACAACCTGGAGAATTTGCAGAATTGGCTTTTGGAACAAAGAATAATTTTACAGCTTCTGCTCAAATGTCAACTTTGATTTATGATGCATCTTACTTTACAGCATTAAAAGCTTCTCGTAAGTATAAGGTTTTCTCTGCACAGCAATTAGCAGTTGCAAAACAAGATGTGAAAAAGAATGTGACTTTAGCTTATTTAGCAACTTTGATTTATGACGAAACAGTCAATGTTTTGGATAGCAACTCAAATAATTTAAGTCGATTATTGTTTGAAACTACAGAATTGTATAAAGCTGGTTTTGCTGAACAATTAGATATTGACCGTTTGACATTGTCATTAAAACAACTAAATACTCAGAAAGAAGATTTGAACCGTCAGAAACAAATGGCGATGAATAATTTGAAATTTGTTATGGGTTTTCCAATGGAACAAGATTTATCTGTTACAGATGAATTAGAAGCTTTAGTTGAAAATAATTTTGTTGTTGAAGCGAATGAGAAATTAGCTTTAGAAAATCGTGCGGAATATAAAATGGTTCAGACAGGAATTGAATTACAACAATTGAATATTACGGCTCAGAAACAACAAGGATTCTATCCTAATTTAGCAGGTTTTGCTTCTTACCAACAATCTCTTCAAGGTGCAAATTTATTTAATGATGCTCAATGGATTCCAACGGCTGTAGTTGGTTTACAATTAAATGTTCCAATTTTTGATGGTTTTGCAAGAGAATCTAAAATAGAACGTGCAAAATTAGATTTAGAAGAAGCGGTTAGAGAACGTGACCAGTTGACGGAAGCAATTCGCTTAGAAGTAGCAAATGCAAGAATCAAATACGATAATGCTGTAGTACAAGTAAATAATACTAAAGAAAGTATGGCATTAGCAAAGAAGATTTATAAAACAACACAAATTAAATATACCGAAGGTTTGGGTTCAAGCCTTGAATTAAATCAAGCAGAAAGTGGCTTGTTCATAGAACAAAGTGGCTACATTCAAGCTTTATTCAGTTTATTAATGGCAAAAGCCGAATTAGAAATCGCTCTTGGAAAATAAACTGGTTACTGGATTCTGATTACTTGATACGGGTCGCTTGATACGGGTTACGGTTTGTTCATAAATTATCATAATTTTTTTAATTGTTGTTTGACTTTATCTCTATGAAGAATTACATCATATATAAAAATTACAATTTTGAATAACCAGCAACCAGTATCCAGTGACGAGTATCCAGCAACCAGCATC
>CAZEOC010000454.1:0-3414 GCA_964513525.1 uncultured Saprospiraceae bacterium
CCAATCCTTCGACTTTATCGGCTCTGTCGCGTTTTCCGGAACGGGTGTGGGCTCCGCAGGAGAGCTGCGGTATTTCACCTTTGGCGGTGGAAACTACAACATTGTCGAGGCGGATCTGGACGGTGACGGCACCGCTGACATGCAGATCTTCGTCAACCTGACCCATTGGATGACAGGCACGGATTTCATCCTCTAGGCCCTGCTAAAGGGCTTTTTTTAAAGAAGATTCTACTGTTGGGCTCAGATGGGCCCGACCCTCGCCTGCGGTGTGTGGCGGGGGCTGTGGCCCGCGTCTGTGGGGGCGGCAGCGCCAAGTGGCGCGGGTGTCACGCAACTTGCGGCTCTGCGCCACATCTTGATCAATCGTAAATTGCCATTTGCCTTTTTGACCCATTTTGGGACATTGAGAGCCTGAAATTGTGGGGTGCGGGACCTGTCCTGGCTCAAGGGTTACGAACAAAAGGATCGAGTAAGTCATGGCTATTATCAACGGGACACCTGGCGACGACCAGAACGATGCGACCAATGGCACGGAATTTGCTGATACCATCAACCTGTTCAGCGGCGATGATCAGACCCGCCCCGGGCTGGGGGCCGATGCAATCTTTGGCGGCGCAGGCCAGGACCGGGTCAGCTACTTCGTCAGCAACGCCGGTGTGATAGCAAGTCTCGCCGCAGGCGTAGGCTTTGGGGGGCATGCCGAGGGCGACACCTATAACAGCATCGAAGTTCTGTTTGGCAGTGCGTTCGCCGACCGTTTGACAGGCGATGGCGGGAACAACGTGCTCAACGGATTTCGCGGCAACGACACGCTCAATGGCGGCGACGGCACTGATACGCTGTATGGCGATTTGGGGGCCGACACGCTGAATGGCGGCAACGGATCTGACCAGCTCTTTGGGGGTGACGGCGTTGACATCCTGAGCGGCGGCAATGGCAACGACATTCTGATTGGCGGTGTCGCCAGTGATTTCCTTTTCGGTGGTGCAGGCGATGACGGAATGGTTGGTGGCGCTGGGGCAGACAGTTTCAACGGCGGCGACGGTATCGACGTGATCAGCTATCTCGACAACAATCTCGGCGTCACCATTGACCTGCGCGACGACATCGCCACCGGCGGATTTGCCACCGGCGATACGTTCCGCAATGTTGAGGGTATCGAGGGCACCAGATTCAATGACCGGCTGTCGGGCGATGGCGCTGGCAACCAGCTGTTTGGTGGCAGTGGGGCTGACACACTTGATGGGCGCGGCGGCGCCGACACGATGGCCGGTGGTCTGGGCAGCGATTTCTACTTTGTCGACAACGTCGGCGATGAAATCATCGGCGAAATCGGCTTCTCTCAGGGCGGTGGTATCGATACGGTGCGCAGCTTTGTCGACTACGTGCAGCCCACCAACATCGAGATCGTCCGCCTGGGCAACATCGATGGCACCGCAAACCTCAATGTGGTCAGCAACTCCGCCCCCGGAACGCTGGTCGGCAACGCCGGCAACAACACGATGACCGGTGGTTTTTCCAACAACCGGATCAACGGCAACGACGGCGATGACACGATCGAAGGTGGCAACGGGGCGGACACGCTCTCGGGCGGCGAAGGGGCTGATGTCTTTGTCTACAACAACGTGTCTGACAGCGATGCCGGTGCCAGCCAGCGCGATTTCATCAACTTCTTTGAGCGCGGTGTCGACCTGATCGACCTGAGCACTGTGGATGCCAACAGCAACGCTGGCGGGAATCAAGCCTTCAACTTCGTCGGCGGAGCCCGCTTTAGTGACAGTGCGGGTGAATTGCGGGTTCTGGATCTGGGGGGGCCGAATGCGCTCATCCTTGAGGCTGATGTCGATGGTGACGGTGCCGCTGACATGCAGATCTTCGTCCGTGGGCAGACCTCGATGTTGACCAGCGACTTCCTGCTGTAACGCAGACCGCATACATTTCTGGGGGCGGGGCTCTTCGGGGCTGCGCCCCTTGCCCCTCGGACGGCCCCGTGCTTTGCACAAGGTCATGACCATGTCACTGCCCGAGCCTTCCGCGGCCCCATCCCTAAAACCGCCCCGTTGGCGGACGTTTCGCACTGTGACAGCGCTTGTGCTGCGCGAAATGGGGTCGACCTATGGGCGCAGCCCTGGCGGCTATATCTGGGCGCTTTTGCAGCCGGTGGGTACCATTCTGGTGCTGACCGTCGCGTTCAGCTTGATCGTGAGGGCACCGGCTCTGGGGTCAAGCTTTGTGATGTTTTACGCCACAGGCTACCTGCCGTTCGACCTGTATACCCAACTTGCCAACAAGATTGGGCAGGCCCTTAAATACTCACGTCCGCTTCTGGCCTATCCGGGCGTGACCTGGCTCGATGCGATCATCGCGCGGTTCGTCCTCAATTTCATGACACTGGTCACGGTGTTCTGCGTGGTCATCTGGGGCATTATGTTGGCGGTCGATACTCAGACCACACTGCGCATGGCTCCAATCCTGACAGGCATTGCGATGGCAGCCACCATCGGCACCGGGGTGGGCATGATGAACTGCCTGCTCAAAGGCTATTTCCCAGTCTGGGCGCGGCTGTGGGAAATTATCAACCGACCGCTGTTCCTCGCCTCGGGGATCTTCTTTTTGTACGATGACATGCCGCCCCTGGCGAAGGATATCTTGTGGTGGAACCCACTGGTGCATGTGACGGGTGAGGTGCGCACGGGGTTCTATCCAACCTATCACGCCAACTACGTGTCCCTGCCCTATGCCTTTGGGGTGGGCATGACGCTGATCATGTTCAGCCTGATATTCCTGCGTCGCGGACACCGCCGGGTGATCCAGAAATGACCGAGCTTCTCACGCTGCAGCGCCTGGCTCTTCCTGATCCAGACGTGGCCGCTGATCCGCAGCTATACCTTGTTTCCGAAGCCGGGCTCGATGTGGCGGGCACCACCTTGCACCTTGCCTCAGGGGCTGTGGCACAGTTTGGCACCTGGGCCAATCTTCTGAACCTGACAAATTGGCAAAACCACTGTGCGCTGGATGGGCTCTATCTGCAGCTGGCAGGGCAGGGGCGGCTGGCGCTACAGCTTCGTGATTTTGGCACAGAACAGTGTCTATACAAGGCCGAGGTCAACCTGAATGACGGGCCCGCCACGATTGATCTGGAGCCTCTGCTGCCGGCTCTGGCACAGGGCAGCAACATCGCAGCCCTGCGGCTTGTGGCCCTGACCACGGCGACACTCGCCGAAGGCGCCTTTGTCACCCGCGCCACCCATGCCCGCCCGGCCCGCCTCGCCATCGGCATCACCACCTAAAGCTGCACAAGGATCAGAATTGTCAATACCTTGACAAGAACAACCATCTGCTTGAATCACATCATTAATGGTATTCGCATTACCATCATCACAAGCAGAACCAACCGTTGCAGGAACCGCAGGG
>CAZEOC010000455.1:0-3413 GCA_964513525.1 uncultured Saprospiraceae bacterium
TCTAGGACTTTAGAAAAAGATGAAATTTGGATAGAATAGGTCTTGTAATCAATTCCTTTGTGCGCTTGTACTGTTGCTGTTATAGTTGCCATTAAAGCAACTATCATAATCATTTTTTTAAACATAAGGTTAATTTGTGTTAAAACTTTAAGGAGAAGATTTTGAATTTTAGGAATGTGTAAAAAATATATCTTTACACAGCTCTTCTTTAATCATGTCACAAGCGACAATATACGCATTTATCAGATTGATGTAAAGTTTTTATTCTGTTAAAATTAATAAAGTTTAATATGTACTAAGACTTGAAAATGAAAGTGTAATTCCAAGTTGTACTAGGACACTATTCAAGTTATAATGTAAAAATGGACTTTTTTCGTTGGTGATTAACTGATTATTAATACTTAAATCCAGGCGATTATCAACAAAATTGATACGTTCATATGTTGTTATATTATCTCCTTCTTCATCTACTCGATCCGTTGTTCCTGTTAATCTGACAAATGATTTTCTTCCAAAAGTATAGAACGCACTTCCTTTTGCAAAAATCGCCAGATTTTCATTAATCGGAAAATCTAAAGACAAGGATGGACTAACAGAATACGCTCTGCTTTTTAGTTTTAACACTAAATTAGAAATAATAAAACTCTGATTGAACTCAAAAAAACCTTTACTATAACTATCAAATTCGTCCATCCAATAACTAGTTGAAACAAAACCTAACGAAACCATTGGTTGAGCGTATATTTTGCCTAATTGAAATTCTTTACCAAGACCTACTTGTGTGATATAAGTAAAAAAGTAAGCATTGTCGCCCCAACCAAAATGATTATTAAACGACCAAACATAATTGTCTCCAAAGAGTTGAGCTATTTCAACGCCGAGCCCATATGTCCAAAGATTTCCAGTACTAAAGAAACTACTTAGTGTATCAGGTGCGAAAGGATCGTCATCCATCAAACGAAAATCAATATCAGATTCTATCGAATTAACCGTAAAAAGGTTAGTCGTTACCCTAAAAAAAGCATTTAAAGGTAGATCCTCTTCATAATATTCTTCTTCGTAAAACTCTGTTTCGTTTTCGTAGTTCGTTGAATCTTGTCCAAAGACAACTATTGTAAGGCTCAAAAATAAAATCGTTGTGTATAGAATCTTCATAGCTCTAATTATTATATTTCAGGTTTTTCTCTCATTTAGAAACAATACCAATATAACTAATATAACCATTATATTCTACCTTGTCCAGCTTTATGCATTCAATATCTGAGCAGCATGGTCTTTAGATTTCACTTTTGTAAAAACTTGCTCGATCACACCGTTTTCGTCAATAACGAAAGTTGTTCTAAAAATACCTTCTTTGATTTTTCCAAACATCTTTTTCTCACCAAAAACACCGTAATTTTTAATTACTGTTTTTTCAGTATCTGCCAACAATGGGAAAGGCAAATTATGTTTTTTAATAAAATTCTGGTGTTTCCTTTCACTATCTCCACTTACACCAAGTAACTCATAACCTTTATCCTGTAACATTGAATAATTATCTCTCAAATTACAAACTTCAACCGTACAAGTTGGTGTATTATCTTTTGGATAAAAGAACAAAATCAACTTCTTTCCTTTATAATCCGTCAATTTTATTGTTTTCCCATTTTCGTCTACACCTTCAAAATCTGGTGCTTTTGCTCCTTTTTCTAATGTTGTCATTTTTCTATTATTAATAATAGGCTTTATTCTAAATAATAATTTACAAGCCTTGAATTTTAAAATAAAGTCTAATATGTTTAAAACTAGTTTGATTTTCAATTGATAAAACTCTATTTCTAAGGCATTGTTTAAAAATTGAAGATAGTTTTATCTTTCGACACGCCATATTTATCTATTATTTCATCAATATGATTATAAATCATTTTTATAAAGAAGAGATAATGTCCATTTTTGCAGAAAGTTCTGCGGTTCGGACTCGATATTACTCGGTCAAAGCCTCGTGATTTAAAAGTTCTGCAGTTCAAAACATAATTTGCAATCACCATTTCTAAAAGATATAGATTATGAATATTAGAAATTTCAGTATTTTATTAGTCGCATTCCTAATGGGTTGCGCGCCAAATACACCTCAAGACAGAATACTTACTTTACCAAGTGCCATTGGTAATGCTCATCAAATGCTACTAGTAGCGGATGAAAATTTTCAAAAAAGTCCATTAATCGACTCAATTGACTTTCATATATCAAGTGTCTTCATGATTGTTCCTAAAATGGAAAACATGATTGATATGGACGTTATGAAACCAAAAGATTTTCAGGGATATGCGAAACAACGTAGACATATTATTTTTGTAGATGCGCTGGATAGACAAACAGCTACAGCAAAAGCAATTCGTAAAGCATTAGGACCTGAAAAAGTTCGCAAAGCAAAAGAGGATAACAGCTTTAGAATGGCAAGCGAAAAGAATAAATGGGCAAAAGGTCAACAAATTATCTATTTGTTTGCGCCAACTATGGCTGAATTACCAGCAGTTATTGAGAAGTTTTCGGGTAAAGTAATTAAAAAAATATACGATTTTGATGAACCTATAGTCAAAGCAAATGCATTTGCAGGTGGTCTAAATGAAGGGACAATTGGCGAACTACAAGCAAAATTAAATATAAGAATAGATGTTCCTAAAGGATATAGAATCACTTCTGACAAATTCGTCGATGATAATACAATATGGTTGCGTCAAGAAAATAGCCGTATAGGTTATAATCTAGTTGTTCGTACTATGGAATATAATGAAGCGAGTAAATTAACTAATGAAAACATACTGAAAATCCGAAACGAAATAGGGAAAGCATATATTTCTACAAGAATCAAAGGTGCGTACATGACTACTGAAGTCAAAAACAGACCTTTTCCAGTATTCGATAAAACGAGTATCAACGGAAATTATGCGCTAGAAGCAAGAGGATTATACAAAATGGTAGGTGACTACATGGGCGGAGCATTTATTTCTTACATGGTTTATAATAAAGAAGCCAACAAAGTTGTCTTCATGGATGGCTTTTTACAAGCTCCAGCAAAGGAAGCACATAGAGAATATTTATTGCGTTTAGAATTAATTATGAAAACCTTGAAGTTTTAAAGTTTTCTTAAATGAATTTGAATTCGTAATTTTTTTTCTAAAATTTCGTCAAATTTGAAGTAAATACAATTGTTTTATTGTTTCGCTTCGTTAATTGTTTTATTGTTATAATTGTTGCGAATAATCTTTGCACAAATATTTCAAATAACGAAACAATTAGCGAAGCGAAACAATTTTAACAATCATACTAATCTTACCTAGGATTAGATATTACCGTAATTTTAATAATCAAACACTTTTATAATGAAAAATAGCATAAAATATATCCTGTTTGGAATTCTTATTGGAGCAGGA
>CAZEOC010000456.1:0-3412 GCA_964513525.1 uncultured Saprospiraceae bacterium
GTCCAAACACTTGCTCTTAGCCCGCCACCAGAAACTCCAATAAGTACCATTTTGGGTTTTTCTTCGCTAAATTTCGCTCGCCAATTATTCAAAATTTCAATTGTGGAGTCTTTATCTGATTGAATATTATCAACGGAAAAAACTTTTTTTAAACTATCGTTATGATAAACGGAATTCGTTTGATAATCCAAACCATAAGCTTTGTTTCTATATTTCCCATCACCTAAAATGGCAATATAATTTACTGCAGCAATTAATAAAATAATTATCAAAGTATGCCAACCGTTTAGCCAATACCATAAAGCACCTAAAATACTGGTTAGCATGGCGAACAAAATTAATACACTTGCGCCTGCTGGAATTCTAAACATTGGATAATCCATCAAAAAACCCAAACCAATCAAAGCAATGATAGAAACTAATTGAAGAAGTGTTGCATTTTTATGATGTTGATTAAATACTTTACCTAAAAGTATTTGATTGTAATGCGCAACGCTTCTCACTCGACGAGGTTTAAATCGACCGTTGATGTAATAGTCAACTCGCCATTTATATTTATCGACTTCATTTGGTTCTTGCGATTTATTTCTTTTCTCAACAATGCCTCGAATAAATTTGGAACGTTTATATCTTAATCGAACATCATAACTGAAAATATCCTTATTCGTTGCTATAAAATATAGTGCAAAAAGGATAATTGCTACAAAATATCCAATTCCAAAACCTAACATGTATTCAATGATTGATTCTGTAGTTACATTGTTAGAATGTTGAAAAGACGCCATTTTATAAAAATAAAAGATGACAAAGATTATTGGTAATACTGCATTGTTAATACAGAATTTGATAAAAGGACGATGCAAAGATGCTAAAAATGGAAAGCGTTTACTCTGTAGTAAATAAGTTGTAATATTCCAGGAAGTAACAAAACCTGCAAAGGCTAAACCAATAAAAAAGAAACTCCAAAAATTAACTTGATTCAAATATTCTGGGTCTAAAAACAGATATTTTAACCCAAAAGTATTTCCAATTCCACCTGTAATAAATAATACCAATACAATCCAAAAACTTAATGTCAAGACATTTTTTTTGAAGTGTAAAACCAATAATTGTATTGGAAAGGAATAAAGAAATCCAAGCAACTGCTTTTTCATCATTTGAAATTTATTCTTTTCTATCTATTTATAAGTGTTATTTAATGATTAATTCGATTGTCGAATATTCACGCAATTTACACCAAAAAAAAGATTTTACACATCTTTAAAAATAACTATTACGAAAGTGATAGTATTTGGCAGTTTCAAAGGCAATCGAAAGGTTGCCTTTGCTTTTGATATAATTAGTATTCTGTTAGTATAAAATTTCGATATGTTAAAAATGAAACAATTATTTGACAACAAATATGAAAAATTATAATATGAAATAATTAGATTTGTTTTCATAAATCTAAAAACTTTCAATAACTATTATCATGTCAGAACTTATAATTGCCTTTCTATTAACATTCGGAACACCAGCTGAAACTACTGTTAACACGACAGAAATTATTAAACCTGTAGAACAAACTACTGCTGAAAGAGAAGTTGAATTACGAAAATGGGTTCCTGGCTATGGAGATTCGTTTGGAGGAATTGAATATATTTATGGTGGAAAAACAACTAAAGGGTTTGACTGTTCGGGTTTCACTAAATATATTTTTAATCATTATGGAATTGAACTTTCTGGTCATTCTGGTACTCAAGCTACAGAAGGTGATAAAATTCCTCTAAAAGATGCGAAACCTGGTGATTTGATATTTTTCGGAAAACGAGGAAAAGTTACACATGTTGGGATTGTTTATTCAAATACCGAAGAAGGAATTGTTGCTGTTCATAGTACTTTATCAAAAGGAATTATGACTCAAAATGTAACAAAATCTGGTTATTGGCGACCTAAAATTATGTTTGCTGTAGATGTAATTTCAAAGCATTTGGAAGAAAATTAATCGATTTGATATAATCAAAAAATAATAAACAATTTTACTAATAAAATTTTGTCTTTAACCTTATTTTAGGACGGGACACTAATTATAAAAAAAGGCTGCTCAACTTTATATTGAGCAGCCTTTTTTTCTGTTTTCATTCTAATTTCTAAGCGTATTGTGTTACAAATGCTTGTCCGCCATGAGCCATAGCTGATTTCAACCCTTCTTGGGCTAAAATTTGATCATAAATCATTGCTTGTGCCATGATTGCTGGGTCATAAGACACGCCTTTGTTGCTTTCTGTGTAACCAATATAAAGTTCACAAAATATCCCACCTTTTGTACTGTTTTCCTCTACTTTAGAAATTGCAAAACGATTAAAACTGTTAACAGGTAACTTTTTCATAATTAAAAATGTTTGATTGATTAAAAGAATAAAATTTAAGTTATAATACAATTATAAGAAATACATTTAATATAATAAAAATTATAATTTAATTTTTATTATATATTTATCGGTTTAATGGTCAGTTGTTAATGTTGCTTATTGTTAGGGTCATATACTTTAATGTTTTCCTTATTAGTAATTATTTTCTACTTCTTGGAGTTTAGAACGAATAATATTTATTCGATTAATTTAATTAGCTTATGTTTATTTTATTCAAAACACTTATGAAAACTTTAAAATGGTTTGTAATTTTATTAGTAATGGTTTTTATGGGTTGTAATGACTCAGAGGAAAAATATTCTAATAAAGATGCTTTTTTAATTAATGAATTTTCGGTTAATGAATTCATAGTTTTTGATGAAGTGGTTTCTATTGGAGAAATATATGAAACTCAGTTTAAAGATGATTTTAGTAATTGGACAAATCTAAAGGTAAAAAGAATTATTAAAAATGAATTTCCTTTGATAAAGGGAAAAATGACTTCTTATGAATTTCAATTACTGACTCTTAAGTTTTTGCATATATCAAATCAATGGTTGGTGAGATTATTAAGTAATAAACGGAATAAAAAAGATGGTGCATATATTGTAAATTCTCTTGAAGGTTCGCTTACTGTTAAAATTGATTATTTTTCTGAATCTAAGGTTAATGCTTATACTTTGAAAGATGCACCAAAGTTGAAAGATTTTAAAACTTTGAAAAGAGATTTGAAAAATTACCTTCGTTCTGAGCAAGCTGAAAAATTTAGTGCAAAGGAAGAATTATATATTTTGGAAGAACCTATTTCTATTAAATTTTATTACCGACCTGATGACGGAGAAGAAAAATTAATAATCAAAGAAATCGGAAGACGAATAACTATTTTTCCAAAATCTACCATTTTAAAAGAGAAAAATAGATTTGAGCATGAATTACAAGAATGATTAAATCAGTCTAATAAATGAAAAATCCGATAGTTTTTTCAAAAAACTATCGGATTTTTATAAAATTACTTTCCTTGA
>CAZEOC010000457.1:0-3079 GCA_964513525.1 uncultured Saprospiraceae bacterium
TATTCTGCAATCAAACGTAAATCCAAACGATAATTTTCATCTGCACATGCATACGAATCTCGAACGTATAATTCTTTATCTGCAAAATACTGTATCATCTTTGCTCTTAATTGCTCATAATACATCGGCAAAATAGGCTTATTGATTGCGTTCCAATCAACAGTCTTAGAGGTTACTTTGTCTTTTACAATGAAACGATCTTGAGGTGAACGCCCTCTGAACTTACCAGTGTCAATTACTAAAGCACCAGAATTTGATAATAAACCTTGACGATTTTGAACCGTGTGTGCAACTAATTCTTTTGGCGTTAAATTCCAATATGCACAAGTGAAATTTTTAATACCGATTTCATCCAAACTGATATTTGGATTCTTCATTCCGAAATTCTTCATACGTGTTCTTGTTAGTGAAATGCCTAAAATGAAATCCTTATTACTCCTTTTATTAAGATAAGACTCAATTCTAAAGAAGTAATAAGCATCTTTTGTACTATTAATTTAATTTTTTGTTAGTTAGTATGATGCAATAATACAGCAATATATAATACGGAACAACCCCTTTAGCGAAAATTCGCTAAATAATTTCATTTTTTGTTAATGTGTTGATATTACACTAAGTTATTCATTTTCAAAGCCTTACAGTAGCTTTATTTTATTATAAAGTATTGAAAATACAGGTTTGAAACAGCCTATTTTTGCCTTTATTTGGTGAGTCGAAAAACAACAGAATAAGATTCTTAGTAAAACAGGTATTAGCAAATTATCTAAAAAAAGAGTTTAAATGTCATTAACTTTTGTAATGTAGGCTATAAAATTATATTCTTTTTGAGTAAAAAAACAACTCATTTATTAATCACGGGAATTAATTCAAAATAAAAAACAACTGACAATTAAATGACATTTTAAATTCCATTTATCTTGCTAATATTTATGATTTTACTTGTTTTAAATCCTAAACTAACTGGTATGACAGGGTTTTAGTGTGTTTTTGACACAATAGATATTTTCTTTATCCTTCTTTGTTTTCTGTAAATGTTAATATTTTATTAACATATTTTCATTATTACTTGAAAGTCGGCTACAACTTTTTTAAATTGCAGTCTATTTAAGTAATTGATATATTAATTTTAAGATAAAATTTAATGTGAATCAAATTATATTCAATTACTGATTTTAAAGCTTACAGAAATTAATAATGACAGTAGCAATTATTTTAGGTTTTGTGGTTTCAATCGTTTTCACTTTTTTAAGTTTAGTACACTTTTACTGGGCTTTATCAGGTGAGATGAATTTGAATTATGTTATTCCTGAAATGGAAGGCGAAAAATTATTTGAACCCACTAAATTAATGACAATTGCTGTTGGTATTGGATTATTATTAGCAGCATTTACAATTTTAGGTTTTGTTGGTGTTTTTGGCTTATTTCAGCTTGAGTTACTATTTAAGATTGGAACTTGGGCAATAGCTATAATATTTTTGTTACGTGCAATTGGTGATTTTAAATATGTTGGCTTATTCAAATCTATAAAACATACTAATTTCGCAAAATGGGATTATAGATTATACTCGCCACTTTGTTTATTTATTTCAACCCTTACCTTCTTAATACTTCTGACAAGTAATTCTTAGTTTTAATTATTTATTAGCTCACAAAACTCTATTTTAATTTACCTGTTATTGATTTGATACATCAATATTAATAATCTTGCCGACTAATTATCAATGAATATAATCAAAAAATATCTTCGCAAATTTATTGATTTGATATTTTATAGTAATGTCTACATTGCTATTTGTGCTGTTGCATTGACTTTACAAACACAATTGATTTTGTTTGATGATTTCCAATTGAATTCTGTTGTCGTTCTGGTCTTTTTTGCAACAATGTTGATATATGCTTTACATCGTTTGGTTGGCTTATATTCTGTAAAAGAGTTTCTTGAAGAAGGCCGATTTTATATTATTAATAGTCATAAATCACATATTTGGTTTTATGCAATTGTGGCTTTGATAGGCTTGATTTATAGCTTTTTTCAAGTGAATTTCACCATTCAAATGGCTTTGGTTATTCCTGGTTTAATTTCCTTTGGTTATGTTTTACCTTTTTTAGGAATTGGCAAAAAACGGAAATTAAGACTACGAGATTTGAATTGGATTAAGATATTCTTGATTGCTATTGTTTGGGCTTATGTTACCGTGATTTTACCGATTTTAGATGTTCGTACGGTGATTTGGTCAGATTTATTACTATTTGTAGAGCGAATGTTATTCATTTTTATGATAACACTTCCGTTTGATATTCGAGATTTGAAGGTTGATAAATTCAATAATGTCAAGACAATTCCGGCAGTTTATGGTATTCCGAAAACGATGCAATTAGTATTGATTAGTCTAATTTTATTAATAGTAATAATAATTTTCAATTATTTAATACTTCCTCTAAAACCACTTTATTTCGCTTTTCATGGTTTGTTATTGTCTTTAGTTTCTACTTATATTTTCATTAGAATTTCTATTAAGAAAGAAGACGATTATTATTTCACAGGACTTTTAGATGGAACAATGTGGATACAATTTGTATGCGTTTGGTTGTTTTCGTAGATTAGAAAACCGTGTCGTTTTTTGAAACCGACACGGTTTGATACATGAAAAATTAAACTGAAATAGGAGCTTTAATCGTTGGATGCGGATTATAATCCAATAATTTGAAATCTTCATATTTGAATTCAAAAATATCTTTTACTTCAGGGTTTATCCACATAGTTGGAAGCGGACGAGTTTCCCGAGTTAATTGTAATTTTGTTTGTTCTAAATGATTCAAATATAAATGTGTATCACCAAAAGTATGCACGAATTCTCCAACGCCTAAATCACAAACTTGAGCAATCATCATAGTTAATAAAGCATAAGAAGCGATATTGAAAGGAACGCCTAAAAATGTATCTGCACTTCGTTGGTATAATTGACAACTCAACTTACCATCGGCAACATAAAACTGAAATAAACAATGACATGGACTCAATGCCATTTTAGGTAAATCTGCAGGTCTTTTAGGCTCAACTGCTACAGTTACAACAGG
>CAZEOC010000457.1:3089-3407 GCA_964513525.1 uncultured Saprospiraceae bacterium
GATTCCAAGCTGTTACAATATGTCTACGACTATTTGGATTGTTTTTCAAGCCATGAATCAATTGTTTGATTTGGTCAATGACTTGTCCATCTGGCGTTGCCCAACTTCTCCATTGCTTTCCATATACAGGACCTAAATCACCGTTTTCATCAGCCCATTCGTCCCAAATTGTTACTCGGTTTTCTTTTAAGTATTGAATATTCGTATCGCCTTTTAAGAACCAAAGTAACTCATGAATAATTGAGCGTAAATGTAATTTCTTAGTCGTTACAGCAGGAAAGCCTTCATTTAAATCAAATCGAATTTGTCGTCCAAAAA
>CAZEOC010000458.1:0-3396 GCA_964513525.1 uncultured Saprospiraceae bacterium
TGATCAAAGCCAAACAAATGACCATTCTCGCCCAACTGCTTCAAAATTTCTTTTGAATGTCCACCGCCACCATAAGTCACATCAACATAAATACCATCTGGCTTAATTGCCAAACCGTCCAAACATTCCTGTAACATCACAGGTTCGTGATAATGTTGATTGTCCACTTATTCATTAATTAGGAATTAGGAATTAGGAATTAGGAATTTTCCTAACTGCTAATTGCTAATTGTTTCAAATTATTATTAATTGAAAATCAAGAATTTAGTAATTATTAATTTCTAATTACACATTCCTAATTATTCTAACTTCCCATTACTTCGTCAGCTAAGTTTGCGAAATCTTCTGGTTCGTTATCCATAACTTCTTCGTAGATTGGTTTCGACCAAATTTCGATTCTATCGTGATACGCAAACAATACAATTTCGCTTTCAATTCCTGCGTATTCTGAAAGACTTTTAGGTATTAATAAACGGTCACTTTTATCCATCATCAATTCCGTTGCACCTCGATAAAAATACCTTGCGAATTTTCTACTTTGCTGATTGTACAAATTCAAATTATTAATCTTCTCCGTTACTTGTTGCCAAACAACATCAGGATAAAGTGTCAGGCATTTTTCCATACCTCTATTAATGTGAACTGCAGCTTCCCTTGCTTCTCCCAATTGTTTGACCAATTGTGAAGGCATTCGGAAGCGACCTTTCGCATCAACTTTACACTCATATTCTCCTTGAAGCTTAATCAATTTTCTTTTTTATGTACTTTAATAAAGATTTCTTAGCTATTCTTTGTGTTTCAAAATTACCACTTTTTCCCACTTTTTACCACTTTTTAGTTAAAAAGTTTCATATTTCTCCACTTTTTTGCCAAAATTCAATACTCGAACGCCATTATTAAAACATCATGTTTTAAATTAACACCTATTGACCGATTTGTTTTTTATTAGTTTGTTTTTTAAGACTAAAATTGATTTACTCAACAAAAATTACGATTCAACATTAAAAAAGAGGAATTCATACATTTTCATTATTATTTGGATTTAATATGTTTTAACTTTAGGGTTGATTCAATTTAGTTTTGATTCCACAATTATGAATTAAAATTTCAGAAAACTACATTTAAAAAATTAATATCAATGAGAAATTTAATTTGCCTATTTACAGTTCTTTTGTTTCTTTTTGGCTGTTCAGACGACGAACCGATTTGCGATAATAACAATTGCTTAAAAACAATTACTTGTCCTTTACAAAGTTCTACTTCTGCCGAAGATTCTATTAGTACTGGCTGGTCAATTCAACATCAACTTGTAATAGGTTCGAAATATTCCGTCAGTGTAAATCCTCAAAACACCAATCAAATAGTTTATTACGAATTAAAACGAGAAAATTTAGATTTTATCAATCAATTATTTTTTTATGATAAAATCTCAAAGTCAAAAGTCTTACTCTCTGAAGGTTTATGGTCTAAAGATAAGTTACCTTTTTGGGTTGATGGTTTTATTTACTTTCCTTATGAGAACAGTGTTTATAAAATAAAACCTGACGGAAGCGAATTTGGTCAAGTCATTGAATATGCTTACGATGCTATTTCTCAAGACAGCAAACTTATTATTTTAGCAAAAATAGATAATATAGAAATATTAAATGTAGAAACAAACGAAACAGAATTAATCGAAAATACGGCACGAGCAAATAATATTTCTATTTCAAAAGATGGCAATAAATTAGCCTTTATATCAGAAAATTCAGCTGGCGAAACCATGCTAAATAGCTATGATTTTACTTCCAAAAAAACCACTTCTCTATTTAATCTCTTAGATACCGAAGTTTTTGGAACAAGCTGGTCAAGTGATAATTTATACATTTATTGGTCAGATAATTACGGTGTAAAAAGAATTAATATACAAACACTTCAAGTAGAATGGTTAATCAATCATAATCGTTATTTTCAGCCTTTTATTGATAATGAAAATCAATTATATTTGACTAAAGAAACAGCTTGGAAATCAGGCGAACTCGAAATTAGTATTAAACAAGATATTGTTCAATATGATTTGAATACCTGCACCGAAACAAAAGTCATCGAGTAATATAAGCCAAAAGTGGTCATCAGTTAAACAGATTGAAAATTCTAAAAAGTAGCTTTAAGCTTTCATTTTTTCCATAAATTCTACCGATGACTTCGCTCATAACTTTGTTAAGAAGGTTTTAATAATTATATTTGCTGCTAAATTTTGGGATTGGTTGATTTGAGGTCAGTTACTTAATTTTTATAAACAAGAAATTGATAAAATACTTAATATTTAATAATTAACAATTATTAAAATAATTTTCACAACAAAGAAATATGAATTTACACGAGTATCAAGGTAAAGAGCTTTTAGCAAGCTATGGCGTTGCGATTCAAAGAGGTATTGTAGCAAATACACCTGAGGAAGCAGTTGAAGCAGCAAAAAAACTAACAGAAGAAACTGGAACTGGTTGGCACGTGGTTAAAGCACAGATTCACGCAGGTGGACGTGGTAAAGGCGGCGGAGTTAAGTTAGCAAAAAGCTTGGACGAGGTTAAAGAACATTCTTCTAATATTTTAGGAATGATGTTGAAAACACCTCAGACGCCAGGTGGCTTAGAAGGTGAAGGTAAATTGGTTCGTAAGATTTTAGTTACTGAAGACGTTTATGCACCAGGAGAAAGTGAACCTAAAGAGTTCTATATTTCTGTATTGATGGACAGAGATAAAAAACGTAACGTAATCATTCACTCTACAGAAGGTGGAATGGATATCGAGGAAGTTGCAGAACATACACCTGAAAAAATCTATAAAGTTTGGGTTGATCCTCGTTTAGGTTTACAAGGATTTCAAGCTCGTCAAGTAGCTTTTAATTTAGGTTTGAGCGGAAAAGCATTCAAAGAAATGTCTAAATTCGTTACTAAATTATATGCAGCATTTGTTGGTTCTGATTCAAGTATGTTTGAAATCAATCCTGCGCTTAAAACTTCTGACAATCGTGTAATTGCAGTAGATTCTAAAGTTGCTTTAGATGAAAATGCATTATTCCGTCATAAAGATTTAGCTGCTTTACGTGATGAAACTGAAGAAGATCCTACGGAAGTAGAAGCAAAAGCATTTGGTTTGAACTTCGTGAAATTAGATGGTAATGTTGGATGTATGGTAAACGGTGCTGGTTTAGCAATGGCAACTATGGATATCATCAAATTATCTGGTGGATCTCCAGCTAACTTCTTAGATGTAGGAGGAACGGCTGATGCTGAACGTGTTGAAAATGCGTTCCGTATTATTTTGAAAGATGAGAATGTAAAAGCTATTTTAATTAACATTTTTGGTGGAATCGTTCGTTGTGATCGTGTTGCTCAGGGTGTAGTTGATGCTTAT
>CAZEOC010000459.1:0-3388 GCA_964513525.1 uncultured Saprospiraceae bacterium
GCACAAACTTATAAAGATAATTTGCCATTCACTGTAATGAGTAGCAATGTCTTGACAAAACATAAGGATCAATATGGTAATGTTTATGAAAAAGGTGCATTAATTGGAATGTGTTTAGATATTCGTTTACGCCAATTATCTAATGGTGAATTAGGGTTACAGAAATTAATTCAAAATTTATCTGATCAATATGGAAAAGATAAAGCTTTCAAAGATGAAGATTTATTCAAAGTAATTACAGACTTAAGTTATCCAGAAATTGGTGAGTTCTTTGAAAAATATGTTGCGGGTTCGACACCTTTACCAATTTCAGAATATTTATCAGAAACGGGTTTGCAGTATTACGATAAGAAAATGGTAAAAGATATTTCTCTTTTTGGAGGAGATATTAATGCTTATTTAGGTGTTGATTACGCAAGAATGCGTTTGAAAGTTGAATCTTCAAATGGTTTGGATGAGTTTGGAAGAGAAATGATTGGCTTTCAAGAAGGCGACGTTATTATGAAATGGAATGATAATAATTTGACGCTTCAGAATGTAAATGAAATTTTAGGATTATATGCTAATACAGTGAAAGAAGGTGATGATTTAAAAATCACAGTTTTAAGAGATGATAAAGAAGTAGAATTAGCAACTAAGGTAACTGCAATTGATGTGGAAAAAGAAAATGTAATCTTGCCTACTGAAAAAGCTACTGATGCTCAATTAGAGTTGAGAAAATCTTGGTTAGGAGATTATAAAACTAAATAAATTAAATTTTTTGGAATTTTGAATTAGTCAAATTTCTAAGAAATTATTTGAATGAAAAGTCTCTAATTGACTGATGTTATACTTGTTTGAAGCAAGTTGTCAAATCAGCTAATTAGAGACTTTTTTTATTTTATTGCCTTTGTTCTTATTTCGAATTTTTTCATTCTAATCCGTCAATTTTAATTTTTGATTAAATTCATCCATATTTATCAATTAAAAACTTTCCTTAAAAAAAATAGTTCTTACTTTTTTGATAAATGAATAACCAACCATTTTATTAATTCTAATTCAGAATTACTTTTATAGAATTTCAAAATCAACTAGATGGAAATTATACCAAAAACCGATGATTTATTAGAGAAATTAAAAACATTTGAAGCGTTTAAAGGAATCGAAGATAATGTCTTACAATGGGTAATAGATAGTTCGGTTTATAAACAATATGAAGAAGGAGAATTCATATTTGTCGCTGGAGACAAAGTGGAAGAAATGCAGATGATTATTGCAGGTGAATATATCATTAGAAGAAATCAAAATGGTAATGATAGAATTTTAGGAACTGCTGGAGCTGGAAATATTACTGGCGTTTTACCTTTTTCAAGAATGGAGAATGCTACCGCTAATGGGAAAACATTAAAAGAAACATTTGTTTTAGAATTTCCAAAATCGAAATTTACTGAAATGGTAAATATTTGCTATGAATTAGTGCAAAACCTGGTTGGTGTAATGTCGAATAGAATTCGGAGTTTCACACACTTAAGAATGCAAAATGAGAAGCTAATGTCATTGGGTAAACTTTCAGCGGGTTTAGCACACGAACTCAATAATCCTGCTTCTGCTATGGTTAGAAGTGCAGATGAATTATATCAACAAACTCATAAAACACCAGAACGTTTTAAGAGTATTATGACAATGAAAGTCACACCTGAAGAAACGGACGAAATTAATAAAATTTTATTTTCAAAAATTGAGAATTGGCAAGAGTTAGAAGAATTGCCAATGTTAGAAAGAGAAGAACAAATAGATGAAATTTTAGACTTTTTAGAGGATAATGATATTGAAAATGGTGATGATATTGCAGAAACTTTTGTTGATTTTCAAATGGATGTTCCAGCTATCAAAAAGATAAATGATATTATTAATAAAAGAGATTTAGAAGCAATTCTTTGGTGGTTAGAAAGTACTATGAATTTGGAAAAATTGGTACAGGAAATCAAAGAATCTGCGGATAGAATAGCGACTTTAGTCACTTCTGTAAAATCTTATACACACATGGATAGTAATGTTGATGTGGATAAAATAGATATTCGTCCAGGTCTGAAAAGTACTTTGACGATGCTAAAACATAAATTGAAAAAGAAAAATATTCAATTAGTTAAAGAGTTTGAAACTAATCTACCAAAAATAAAAGCCTTCCCTGGAGAACTTAATCAAGTTTGGACAAATTTGATTGATAATGCTATTGATGCAATGGAAAAAGATGGTATCTTAACTATCAAAGGATATCAAAAATCAGATTGTTTGACAGTTGAAATTACGGATAATGGTTCTGGTATTCCACAAGATATTCAAGATAATATTTTCGACCCATTCTTTACAACCAAAGGAGTTGGAGAAGGAACTGGTTTAGGATTAGATATTGTTCGACGTATTATTGAACATCATAAAGGTACAATTAGTGTAGATTCAGAACCTGGACAAACGACCTTTAAACTTGGATTTAATATTTGATTTATTTCAAAAGCGATTTTTGAAATTACCCCAATTTTAGAATTAAAAAGAAACTATGAAAAAACCAATACTACTTTCTGTAGATGATGATAAACAAGTATTACGTTCTTTAAAACGTGATTTGAGGAATGAATACAAAGAAGATTATCGAATTATTAGTACAGATTCTGCAAAGGAAGCTTTAAGTTCATTAGCAGAATTAAAAAAACAAGGAGAAACAGTTGCTTTATTACTCTCTGACCAACGAATGCCAGAAATGTCAGGAGTTGATTTCTTAGAAGAAGCAAAAGCAATTTACCCTGAAAGTAAACGTGTTTTATTAACGGCTTATTCAGATACAAATGCTGCAATTAAAGCGATTAATGATGTTCAATTAGATTATTATTTAATGAAACCGTGGAATCCACCGAATGAAAAACTATATCCAGTTTTGGGTGATTTGTTGGATGAATGGGAGAAAAATTACCAACCAGAATTTAATGGTGTTCGTGTAATTGGTTATCAATATTCGCCTAAATCACATAAAATAAAGGATTTTTTAGCTGGTAATTTATTGCCATATCAATGGTTAGATATAGATACAGAACCTAAAGCAAAAGAACTTTTAGAGCTACATGAAATCGAAACTAAAGATTTGCCAGCAGTAATTTTTGAAGATGGTTCTATTTTGAAAAACCCCGATATTCAAGCAATAGCACCAAAGGTTGGTTTGCAACCAAATGCAAAATCTGAATTATACGATGTAGTCATAATTGGAGCTGGTCCAGCTGGTTTAGCGGCAGCTGTTTATGGTGGTTCGGAAGGCTTAAAAACGCTATTGATAGAACGTCGTGCACCAGGTGGACAAGCAGGTACGAGTTCGAGAATTGAGAATTATTTGGGATTTCCAAAGGGTTTGAGTGGTTCG
>CAZEOC010000460.1:0-3379 GCA_964513525.1 uncultured Saprospiraceae bacterium
CGTAGCGTAAATTAGCTGCGCTGTACTTCGTGCTCGGGATGACTCATGTTAAGTGTTAGCTGTAGGAGTCCAATATCGTGTTCTCCAATTTTTAGTTTTTGCAACCACAGAAAACTGTAATCAAAGGACATCATAGTGGCAAATTCTCCCCGTCTATCTGTAAGCTTGTATTTTATTCTGAACATCTTCCTTATTTATTTTCCTTAGGAGTACTAGACCAATAACAAACAATGGAAGAAAGATTAAAATAGGCATAGCGGCAGAAAGAATTTGCTCTGTTAAGGTCATTCCTACAGTAGATGTTGAATAATCCTCTGTGTTATTTAGGCTGGGCAGGGAACCGAATAGGAAGAAAAAATTAATGAGGCCGTGAGTAATTGCAATTGGCAGTAATTTATTGGTTTTTATTAAAGCAACACCAAAAAAGAAACCAATTAAAATTGCATAGACCGATTGCCCAATAACTTGAGGAATATTATCGTTTACCGTCAAGTTGAGCAAATGTGAAGCTCCAAAAAATAATGCAGGAAATAATATTCCTAAAAAGACACCATTTTTGTGGGAGATATATTTTTTCATGAAAATAGGCTGCAAATAACCTCTGAATACAAATTCTTCCGCAAAGCCCACCAATAAGCAAGCAACTAGCAGCAACAATAAATTAAAGAAATTTATAGCCGATAAGTCTTTACTTATAAAACCTAAGATACCTAATAGGAAAAGATAGAATGGTATTAGATTGATGTATTTAAAAGACCATTTATATTTTGAACTAATACCAGATAAAGCGCCTTCGTTTATTTTTTTTATCAGTACCAAACTAATTAAGAAAATGGATAGCATTTTAACAGCCAGTACAACGTATTCTATTTGAAAACTTGAAAAAGAGAGTTCTTTAATCGCTTCATCTAAGGGTATCAGCATTATAATGGCAATAACGCCAAGTATCAGTATACCTGATAAGAATGGATTCAATTTTTGAATCATCATCATATTTTTTTAATCACAAAAAAGCTAACGGTTAGTATATGAAAAGTGGGCGATTACGAAGCACTACTTTTTTTGGTTTAACACCAATTTTGAGACAAGTCATAAGTCTTGAATTTACTACTGGCTAGCCTTTTTTTATATACATTATTACCTGTTGTATTTTTTGGTCCGTCAAATTTTGTTCAATGACTTATATTTATTGAAAGAACTTTTAATCAAGGAATTTAACTCTGTAAAAAGTTTTTCGTCCTTTTCCTTGAAGTTGAAGCAAGATTTGCCTTGCATTCTGGTTTTAAGTTCTTGACTTACATTATCTAATAATTCGGGATGGTAATAAATAGGCATTAAATGAAATGCTACATAGGATTTTTTGATTTGAACGGCACCGAAAAATTCAGCTTTTTTGTTAGTTTCTGTTACCCGTGTATTCAAATAATAGTTGTTGCTTTTGTTATGAACTACAGAAAGATTTGGTTCATAATGCTCTAAAAATAATTTTAAGGCTGTGAAAATTTTATCCTTGTCCATTTGTATTGTTTTTATAAAGTTTATGTCCTAAAATAGTGGACGGTATAAATATTACTAAACCAACAACAATAAACCAAGTTGGGTGAGGCAAAGAAAAAAAGTTGGCTACTGCTGAAAGGGTCAAAATAATACCTGCAATGATTGGCAATTTTCTATTTTCGTTTTTACTGATCGTTTTTATCAAAAGTCCACAAAGCAAAGAGCCAATTATCCAACCTGCTAAAACTAAAAACCAAAGCGTAATTGGTTGATTTTCGTAAAATGATTTGACGGCAATGCTATCTGTGAAGTCTAAATTTGTTGGTATTGGGTGCAACGAAGTATTAATAGTTTCTGCTATTAGAAATGTTACGATTGCAGCTACTAAGCCCACAACTACAGAAAGAACGTTACGTTTCATACTTTTTGCCTTTTTTCAATTGCAAAATTAACTTAGGGTCACTTTTGAAAATTGTAAAAATGTAACCACTATTCAAACGGTATGAAATGTGGGATAACTTTCAAGGATTGGTTAGTTTCTACAAGTTTTGCATATTCGTTAGGTTTTAGGTCTGTAAATTTTTTAAAGTCGTTTATAAAGTGGGCCTGGTCAAAATAATCTTGCTCGTAGGCCAAAGTTGTTAGTTTCTCTGTCTTCGAAGAGCTAATAATTTTCAAAGTAGATTGCAGTCTATTTAATGACGAAAGCTTTTTGGGTGAAACTCCTACGTATTCTTTTGACAAATGATTTAAGTGTTTTCGTGAAATATTTAGTTGTCTGCAAATTTCACTTATTGAGCGGTTTACTTTGTTGTCAAATAATATTTCAATGGTTGAAATGAGTTTTTTATTGGGAAGTTTATTTGTCAGTAATTTTCGGTACAGAAAGTTCTCTATGATTAAAAATTTCTCGTTTAACGATTTTGCTTCTTGTAATTGTTCCCAGGTTTCGTCTGCTTCTTTGTTGAAAATATGGTCAAGAGGAATATAATTATTGGTATAATAATGTAAGGGGTCGTTAAGAAATACAAATGCTCCCAAGGTCTTAAACTGCACAACAAACATTTTACTTAAACCATAGCTTTCTACATTGGTCGGTTTGGTTTGCAGTCCTGCAACCCAATGTTTCTTATAGTCAATGTATTGGGTAAATTTGTTGTCTGTGAATAATTTGAAGCTGTCTTCCAGGTTGAATACTAAACTCATAGCCGTTTTAGGAAGTCCTGTTCCTTTATTGTTTCCTTCTATATAAATTATGCTAACAACATAATTGTCAAGTGGAAATTTTGGTATGTGTTTTTGATATATCATTTACCCGTAATCTTGCCGGTTGGTTGGTTCGCTACGTTTGCAGGTAACGGTCTTGCTAAATGCCGTAGCTACGCTTAGTAGCTATTGATATTTTAGCTTTTGCTGTGGCTAGTTTTCCATCATTTTAATCAATCGGATTTAATTTCAATCTAGATTTTACTAATTTTAAAAGTTTTTCTTGATTCTAGTTTCGTTTATTGATATTGATTCGAGTAACAACTATATCAAATCGACCGCCTAAAAAAGTGTCTTGTATTGGATTTACTAATTGGAAATCGATTGAGTTCGATAATCCTGACACTGTAATTGAACCATCGACACCAAAAGCGGCACCTTCGAATATTTCCTTACCATTTCCGCCGAATAAAGAAGAATAGATGAGAAATGAACCATTCGGATCAAGTATCGTAACGAATGCATCGGCGGAACCGAGCAGTTCGGTTTGTTTATTGTTTGTTATGGGAAAATTGTCCGAAGTTGTTTGACCTATTAGGAATGCATTACCTTCTTCATCAACTAATAGTTTCCTTGGGCTTTCTTGGCTAACACCTCCCACATAAGTCGAATATAC
>CAZEOC010000461.1:0-3355 GCA_964513525.1 uncultured Saprospiraceae bacterium
AGTAATAGGCGTTCCATCATTATACTTTGTTGTTTTTAAATTTTCAATCATCCATGTTTGGTCTCCAATTGTAACTGTTTCATACACATTTCCATCAGCATCCGTTACTGTTATAGGAGGTTCTTCATCCGTTGGTGTATCGGAATCATCATTACATGACATCATAAATAAAGTGCTAACTAATAGCATTGCGATTACTAATAAATTCAATTTTTTCATTCTAACTTTTTTTAATTTTTAATAAATTGAACATTTTAATTTTGAGGTGTAGCGTTTAATTCTTCCTTAATCTTGCATCAAAATTGGTTGAACTAATTGTTCTGTATCTGTCTGTATTAATAAATAATACAAACCATTTGTAATTTGATTTCTATTAATTTCTAACTGTTGTGTTCCATAACCTTTTTTTCCTTCAATTAATTGTTCTTGAATCGTTTTTCCATCAAGTGAAATTATTTTCACTCTAATATTGTCCGTCGCATGATTTAAATCAAAAGTCACTGTTGCACTTGTTCGAATTGGATTTGGAAATACTTTCAAACTATTATTTTGAATAATTATAGATTTCGTATTCGTTGCATTTAAAGCCAAAACACTAACTCCATGACTTGTTCCTAACCACAAATTATCACTATAATCAAAAGTCATATTCAATACTTTATTATGTCCGATTCCTGAATTTTGAATAGTAAATGCTTCAATAATTCCATTATCAATAGTTGCTAAACCGCCGTCGGTTGCAATGAAAAGTTTTCCATTTGCATTAGATAGAATTTGATAAATTTTATCCTCAGGTAAGTTTGAGTTGGACATATTAATAGTCTGCCAAATCGTATTTTCTAATTTGAATATTCCATCACCTCTACTTCCCAACCAAAGCGTATTATCTTTATCAAAATGGATTTCTGTGAAAGAAACATTTGTTGGTGGAGCTGTTGTTACAAAGCTTTGCCAAGTCATCCCGTCGAAAGTAAAAATATCTTCATGATTCACTGCAACATATAATAAGCCATTGATATCAAAATTAAATGCCCAGATATAATCGTCTGTCAAAGGCGTATTTGAAGGGTCATAAGTCGTAAAGTTCGTTCCATCAAATTTCACTAAACCTAAATAGGTGCCAATCCAAAGCGTTTGTGTATTTTCATCAAATCGCCATTCGTTCATATTATCCGTTGGCAAAGCACTATTTTGTTCCGTAAAAAATGTCCAATTCGTGCCATTCCAATAGTGTATTCCCATTGTAGAATTAATAAAAACACTTCCATTTGTAGTAAATAAAACACGATTGATAATTGGGAAATTAGAATTTTGTAATTCTACTGGCAAAGTAAAATTTGACCAATTCGAACCGTCAAACGTAGCAATTTCCGCTCTATTTACAACATATATTTTTCCATTTGCATCCACTGAAATATCTCTTATAAAACGATTATCATTAACCGTATGAGATTTTAAATTAAGTAAAGTTGGATTTTGACTATTCTTCAATAATTTATCTTTACTTCCAATCCATTCATTCCCTTGATTATCATAAAAATAAGTCGATAAATAGGTAGAATCTATATTTGAATTAGCAACATCAATTGATTGATTCCAAACACCATTTTGAAAAACAAATCTACCTTCATCATAAAAAGTAACACACATTTCTCCATTCGCATTTTCATTCAAATCTAAAATTTGTTTTTGAGGAATATCACCATTATTTGCATCATATTTTATCCAACTTGTTCCATCGTACTTTCCTAATAAACCAGAAAAACCAGCCAACCACAAATCTCCATTGCTTTGCTTTTTCAAAGATGCTTCTCCATAAAGTGGAAAAATATTAGGGTCCGTTATTTCTTGAAAACTATTTCCGTCGTATTTATAAACGGAAAAACTTGCAATAAACAAATTCCCTTGATTATCTACTTCCATTGCCCAAACATCATGAAGACTTTGAAGTCCACTTTGTGTATCATATAATTGCCAATTCGTCCCATCATAACGGACTAAACCTTCACTCGTTCCAACCCAAACTACATCCTGATTATCCACTTCTATGCAATAAGTTTCAATTGCATTTGGCGTATTAAACAGATTCGCAGGATACGGAATTGCTTGCCAACTCGTTCCATCAAATTTTCCAATCGCTTGCTCATAAGTTCCAATCCAAATAGAGCCATTTCCGTCCACAGCAATTCCTTCTACCGAATTCGATAAAATATTTGAGTTAGAACGATTATGTTCTGTAATTTGTAAAGTTGATTTATCTAATTCTATAACACCGTTTTTAGAAGAAAACCATAATTCATTATTCGTTTCTACATAATCCGTCAAATACTCTGGATTGACATAATTCGTCCAATCATCAAATTGACCAAAAACAAAATTTGAGCTTACTAAAAGTATTATTACAATTATTAAATTTTTCATATTCATCATCTTTTTGAATAGTACAAATATTTCTACTTGCTGTGTGTATTAAAACAAGAATGTCTGTTCTTTTTTGATAATTCAAATATCTATCATTTTTACAATTGATACAAGACAAATTTTGATTATAAATTATATTTCTAAAATACATTACTATTGATTATAATCATATATTAATAATAAAAAATTATATTAATAATTATATTTCTACCTATCATTTTATTAAAATAATTAATGTAATTTGAGCGTATTAATATTCAAATAATTGCTTTTTAATGAAAACACCATCAAAAGAACTGTTTAAACTCATCAAATCTCTGACTAAAACAGAAAAAAGATATTTCACAAAACTATCTGAAAATCATAGAAATAATAAACCAAATCAATATTATCAATTATTTAAAGTAATTGATAATCAGCATGTTTATGAGGAAAAATTGGTCAAATCAGAATTAGCGAACTTAGGAATTGTCGAACATTTTACAGCATTAAAATTTCAATTAACTGAACGAATTTTAGAGAGTTTGCACTTATTTCATCAAAAACAATCCGTCAACGAATCAATCAAAAAGGAATTGGGTTTTGTACGTATTCTTACGGCTAAAAGTCATTTCTCAATTGCTCAAAAGCGATTAAATAAGGCAAAAAAATTAATTTATGAATATGATTTAATCGAGTTTCAACCCGAATATTTTCGATTAAAACGTTATTTAATTAATCGACAATTTTATAAAAATATATCCGAAGAAGATTTAGAAAATTTATATCAAGAAGAGAAAAAAGCAATTCAACAATTAGAAAATTTGTCCAATTTTGAAAACTTAAATGCGGTAATTCAAAAAAATCATTACCAAAAAGTACATTCAAATCATTTCAATATTGAAAATTATAATCAAAACAAATTATTAATCAATCAAGATTCGCCAAATAATTT
>CAZEOC010000462.1:0-3343 GCA_964513525.1 uncultured Saprospiraceae bacterium
TAATACGGCTTTCGCCGAATAATTGCACTCACCGACCGATTTACATATTGGGTTTTGTGATTTTAAGTAGCTACATGAAGTTACTACGTTTTATCAATTTACCATTTGGAACGTTAATATACTTTAGCAATGAAGCTACAGTTTAGATAGATAAAAAAAGTTGAGTGCTTAGGAAGTGAGTACAAAATTCTTCAACTAAAACAAAAGTTATTATCTGTTCTGAGCTTATCGGTCGGTGAGTGCAACTATTGGCGAAAGCCACTTTTTATTGTAATATTGCATAATTATAAATTTTTATTGTATCGTTAAATAGCTGAAAAGACGTTTTTAAACTATGAAAAGTTAAACTCACCAAAACGATTCGTTGAAATCTATTTTTAAATCGTATATTTAGAACAAAATAGGAAAGAAACCATTTTCTATTACAGAGAACGTCTGATAATTGATTAAAAAAATAATACTATGAAAAAATTAAGTTTATTAAGTCTTGTAGCTGTATTTTTCAGCCTTGCGGTTTCCGCACAAGAATACGATGATATTTATTTCAATCCGGATGAAGAGGTAACTGCAGTGAGCAATATTTCATCTTCAAACGTAGCGCCTAATACAAACTCTGCGGCAACAACGAGTAATTCTGAATATGTAGCAGATGATTATTATGTAGATAATGATTACAGTTATTCTTCTAGAATTCGTCGTTTTCATCGTCCGACAGGAAACACAAGTTATTATAGTGACTTTTATGTAAATACATATTACTATAATCCTTATTCTCCTGTGACTTCAATCTATGTTGTACCAGCATATTCTTTCAACTCTTGGAATCGTTTCAATCGTTGGAATAACTGGAATACTTACAATACTTGGAATAATCCATATTCATACAATAATGCATGGAATAATCCTTATGCAAATCGTTGGAACAACAATGGATGGAATAATGGATGGAACAATGGATGGAACAGTCCGTATTACAGTAACTACAATGCATACTGCCCACCAGCAGGAACATTTGTAAATAATAATACACCGATTTTGAATAGTTATGGTAGTGGAAATACAGGAGGAGCAACTCCTCGTCCAACTGTGACAAATACTTCAAGAAGAGGTACAAATACGACAAACGGTTCATCAACAACTGATAGACCAACTCGTAAATCATCAACTCGTCCTACTCGTACAAGTTCAAGTGATGCTTCAACGGGTCGTACAGGAAGTTCATCTACTGCACCAACACGTAGTCGTAGAGCAGAAAGTACAACACCAACAAGAAGAACAACAACGCCTTCTCGTTCTAATACACCGAGAAGTACGACACCTTCAAGAAGTAGAAATCAAACGACGACACCAACAAGAACTCGTAGAAGTTCAGGTGGAAGTTCTTCAACTTCGCCTTCAAGAAGTAGTAATAGAAGTAGCTCAACTTCACCAAGTAGAAGCAGTTCACGCTCTTCTTCTCCGAGTAGAAGTAGCTCTCGTTCTTCTTCACCGAGCAGAAGTTCAGGTAGTTCAAGCAAAAGTAGTAGTTCAAGCTCTTCTTCAAGAAGAGGTAGAGGTGGGAAATAAGAATTAATGAAAAGTAAAATGGATAATCAAAATAAGTAATTATTAGATTCATCAATTTTATGAATTACTAAGAATAACATTATTCTTAAAGTTGAAGTAACTGAAATGGGTGAAGTGGGTGTAATTATTTTGCACGGCTTCACCTATTTTTTTTGAAAATTTTGATAAACAAATTTCATTTTAATAGATTATGTTTGTCGAAGATTAAGAACAAAAAACATACAGCAGATTATGAAGAAAATCGCATTAATAATATTAGGAAGTCTATTTCTTTTTTTAGAAACTTCAGCACAAACGATAAATGATGCATTAAGATACAGCAGATTAGAATCGGGAGGAACAGCACGTTCTATTAGTTCTGGCGGAGCATTGAGTGCTTTCGGTGGAGATTTCGGAACTTTAAGTGTGAATCCAGCAGGAATCGCTACTTATCGTAAATCTACATTTGTAATAACACCAAGTTTAAATGTTACGAATGTTGGTTCAACTTTCGAAGAAGAACAATTTACAAATAGCAGCGTCAATTTAAAAGTAGAAAATATCGGTTTAGTCTTTTCAAGAACAAATAATAATTCTGATTGGAAATCTGTCAATTTCGGTATTGGTATTAATAAAATGGGAAATTTCAATCAAGAATTTTATTATAATGGTACAACAAATAATACTATTTCTCAACGTTGGAAAAACTTTGCAGATGGAACTGCACCAGCTGATTTATATGCTTTTGAAGAGGGAATTGCTTATGATGCTTTATTGCTATTTGGAGAAACTGCAGATAATATTTACTCAATAGATCCAGATGGAACACAACCTTTATATAAGGAGCAAACTGTTACGCAAACAGGCGATATTACAGATTTGAATTTGACACTTGGTGGAAATTATCAGCATAAATTATATGTTGGTGTAACGTTGGGAATGCCGATTGTAGATTTTCAATCAACTAAAAATTACACAGAAATAGATGAATTAGGCGTTAGTAATGAATTTAATGAAATGACTTTCAATGAAAATTTGGGAACAACTGGTATTGGATTTAATGCAAAATTGGGGATAATTTATAGAGTAAGTCAAGAATTAAGAGTTGGTGCATCTATTCATACACCAACTTATTTCGCGTTATCAGATCAATATGATACGGACATTACTTCTTCTTTAAGTTTGAATGGTGTTCCAGAGACATTTGAAGCTCTTTCTCCAATTTCTAATTTTTCTTATAATTATATTTCTCCTTTTCGAGTAGTTGGAAGTGTTGGATTTATGTTAGGTAAAATTGGTTTTGTTTCAGGTGATTTAGAATATGTAGATTATGCTGCAGGACAATTTGCTTATAATGAGGATTCTGAAAATGAAAGAGCTATAAATGAAGAAATAACAACAACTTTAGGTTCTGCTGTTAATCTAAGAGTTGGAGGTGAAATTCGAGCTGGAATTTTTTCAGTTCGTGCGGGAGCAGGTTATTCTATGTCACCTTATCAAGACACTTATGAAGGTGCAGGTGAAGGTAGATTAAATTTGAGCGCAGGAATTGGCTTGAGAGAAAAAAACTTATTTATTGATTTTGGAATTAGGAATAATTCATACAATTCTTCTTATTCTCCTTATACAATTTCTGATGATGTAGCAGGACCAGAAATTGATAATAGAATCTCTCAAACTCAGCTTGTTGGTTCTATTGGATTTAGGTTTTAAATCTTAAATAAGTAATCGGTCACAAATAAGTACAATTAATTTCGATTTATTTTTTAATTCTACTTCGTTGAAAATACTTGCCAAT
>CAZEOC010000463.1:0-3329 GCA_964513525.1 uncultured Saprospiraceae bacterium
AAAAGCGACTTTGAATTGATTTTCAAAGTCGCTTTTTTTTGTATTAATAATCTTAAAAACGGGTAAGAAAACCCGTTCTACTTTAGAATGCAAAATAAAATCCACCTTGCAACATAAAGCGTTGAGCTTCGGGATTGTCCAAATAATTTAATCGCCAAATCGCATGAACTTGGAATACCTTGAAGATATTCTCAATACCAACTCCTGCTTCCATATATGGAATGTCTGTTGGACTTCTTAACGGAATTGTTCCGCCTGCATCAGAGGTGTTTAGTGCATTTGCAACGTAGTTCTCATCTGAAATATTTCCAATTACACCACTGAAAGTAACCAATGACCGCCAATCTAACTTCTTCATTAATGGAATTTTATTCAAAAAATAACCATCAAAATGATGTTCTAAATGCACGCTGAAATATTCATCACTCACGAATTCAAATCGATTCATGACATTGAAAGTCGTGGCATCATAAAAATAAGTATCGTTTCCTGGATGCATTTCTAATAATAACATCGGTAAAGCTTCTTGACTAAAGACTTTTCCAGCTTGAAATTGATATAGAAACCAGCCAAAAGGATTGGTATAAATCCAGTGAGAATATTGTAAATTCAGTTTATGATAATTATAGTTACTTCCTAAAACATTCTGAAATCCACCGGTATAAGTCAAACTAACAACGGGATACTTTGATGAACCTAAGTCAACATAATTGAATTTTCCATTGATTCGTTTGTCTTTGTATGAATATCGAATTTTGAAAGAAGCTTCTGTCGTGTTTACGGTTGTATCTATTTCATTTGTATTCGGATTAATAAACTGATAATTGAATCCAGTTCCATTTTCTTCTATGCCGCCATAAGGGTCTAATTGTCGATTCAAAACCGTAATTCGATTCTGAAAACCATTATTCCAAAATTTATCAACCCAAACTTTGGCTTCTTTCGCTCTTAACATTCTGAATGGCAAATCTCGACGGAAAGTATTATTAAAAAAGCCTGCGCCAGTCAAATCTTCTGTACTTCGATTCGATAAAACTACATCATCCAAATAAGATGCGCCAATCATCAATCGAGGATTATCTTTTACTCGCCAACGATATCGGAAAAAGTATTTAAAATCCTCATCTTTTGTACCATAACCAACAGTTGCTTCCAATCGCATTGTCCTATCCAAAAAGTCATATTGAGTGCCTAATTGGAAATGATTGCCTTCTACTACATTTGTATAATAAGTATTAAAATAAGGACCAAAACTCAATCTATATTTATCTTTCTTTTCGAGAATCGGAATATAGCCTGTTGTGATTGCAATTAGGATTTTAGAATAGCGCTCATATGCTGGTAGACTTTTGATAGTATCCAACATGGAATAAATCTGTAATTCATTTTCAGATAAAGAATCATGTCGAGCAGTTGCCCAATAATCTACATCTTTATCTAATTTATCTAAATCAAAAGCATTTGGTTTTGCTTCTTTAAATGCCGTTTCTAATTCTGGTGCTTCAAATTTATATTTTCGATAAGAAGCCGTTTTTCGACCAATCAAACCTGGTGTATCTTTCGTTGCCGTAAAATCTAAGACCATTTTTTTCTTATCTAAAACCCAACTATTTCCCACCAAATCATATTCTTCAAATAGAATAATTCTATCCACAAAATTGATATTAACATCTTCGCTCATTCGCATATTTAATCGAACGATAGCGAAAGAACTATCTGCAACCCAGAAATCTCCTTGAAAGGTGTTTTCTTGTTTTCGCTTTGGTTTGAAACGTAATTTATGACACCATTTTCCATTGATTTCGGTACTGTCTTCAATGTAATATTCATAATAAAATAAACCAGAGCTGGAGAATGGACTCACTAAGCTTTTTTCTAATATATTGATTCGATTGTCGTAAGCATTATAGGGTTGATGCATTCTATCTAAAAATCTCAAAACAGAAGAATTACCAATTCCAGATTGTTTGACTGCTTTTACTTCAGATTTAGTATTTCCATTTTTACCATATACATCATTCATTGATTCTTTAATGAAAATAGGTAAAAATGGCTTGTCATCAGAAACAGAATCTACGAAGTCATATAAAAATTGGAAATCTTCCAACCATCGATTATTCAATAGATTCGCCTCAATATTATGAAAATCTAATTCTACTTTTGTGTAATCTTCTACGGAATAATATTCGTATTTATCTAATCGATTATTATCTCTATTTTTAATGATATTTCGGACAATTTCATTCGCAGGATTTTCACCAGCAATTACTACAATTTCTTCTAAAACCAAACTTGAAGATTCCATACGGAAATTAATCGTTTGAATTAAGGCTTCGGAAATGGGTTTTGCTTGTGTTGTATAGCCAATAGCGGAAACGCTCAGATTTTCAAATTTTTGTTGTAAAGTAAGTTGGAAGTTTCCGTCAATATCGGTTACTGTACCAATACTTTCGCCTTGAATAAATACATTACAAAATGGTACACCTTCATCCGTATCATCGTCCAAAACTCGCCCAGAAATTTGGACTGTTTGAGCGAAAACCGATAAACTCGCCATTAAAAAAAGTAGTAAGATTAACTGTGACTTCATTGACTTTAAATTAAAAATAGTTGGTGACTTTATTAGAAATGAAAGGTAAACTTTAAACCCTTTCCTTCTCTTTAAAAGATGATTTTTCCATTATACCATTCTTCTTCAATAGTTGCTTCGTAAGATTTATAAAAATTAATAGCAGGTTCATTCCAATCTAAAACTTGCCATTTCATTAAGTTACAATCTTGTTTTTTAGCTTCCGAAATGACCGCATCAAACAATAATTTTCCGACTCCTTTTCGTCTTACAATTTCTTTGACGACGAAATCTTCTAAATACATCATTTTACCCTTCCAAGTAGAAAAAGTAATATAATAAATAACGGTTCCTACGACTTCATTATTTGCATTTACGGCAACTTGTGATTCGAAAATATTAGCTTTGAAGTCGTGTAACAATTGCGCTGCATCTATTTTAACTTCTTCCGCAGCATTTTCATAAATTGCCAATTCCATAATCAAATCATAGATTGCAATAATGTCAGCTTCTGTAGCATAACGTACTTTTACATCTTCCATATTATAGTTTATCATTAAGTACCTGAACACAATTATACAAGTTAGAACACCTGTTTAATTATGTCCAAGTACTTAAAAATGAAAATAATCTACACAAACCTAAAGCAAGGAAATCGAATATTGAAATTAGTCTTCAATATTTAACGTTGTTTTTTTATTAAACAAAAAAAATCCTTTCATAGCCAAAGCCATAAAAGGATTTTTTAATCTAAGATATA
>CAZEOC010000464.1:0-3326 GCA_964513525.1 uncultured Saprospiraceae bacterium
ATTCTACGGAATTCAAAATCGAGAAACTCAAAACTGGTTATTATTATGTTTTAATTGCGGATAACGCTAATTTTGAATATAATAAAAATGCACTTGGTTACGCTAATTTCCATGTTTCTAATATCGCTTTTGCAACTCAAAAAAATGAGGACGATAATAATCGTTTCATCTTTACGGATAGAAACTCGGGCGAACCGATGTCTGGTGTTCAAGCAGAATTTTATATAGAAGAATATAATCGAATTAAAAGAAAATACATCTCAAAAAAGGTAAAAAGCGGAGAAAGCGATGCGAATGGTTTTCTTGATGCAGCGAATATTGGAAACCGTTATTTCAAAGCAAAATTTTGGAAAGGCGATGATATTTTATATTTCGATAATGGTTATTCTACTTACAATTATAATCAAAATCAAAATACTAATATCACGACACATATTTTCATGGACAGAGCGATTTATCGTCCTGGACAAACGGTTTATTTTAAAGGTTTATCGGTTCAAAACATTCCAAATAAAAAAGTACCGAAAATTGTTCCGAATAAAAAAGTTACCGTCACATTTTATGATGTCAATAATCAAAAAGTAGAAGAGAAAGAATTTAGAACAAATCAATACGGAACGTTTAATGGTTCGTTTACTACTCCGCAAGGTGGACTTTTGGGTTCGATGCGAATTGTAACAAATATCAAAGGATTTACAAGTAGTAAATATTTCAAAGTTGAAGAATATAAACGTCCAAAATTTGAAGTGACTTTCAATCCGATTGAAGGTAGTTTTATGTTGGACGAAACTGTAAAAGTCGTTGGAAAAGCGAAGGCTTATGCTGGAAATAATATTGATGGAGCAACAGTCAAATATCGAGTAACTCGTCAAGCTTATTTTCCATATTGGCGTTGGTGGTATTGGGGGAGAAATCCTTATAATACGCAAGCAACGGAAATCAAAAATGGGGAAACAACTTCTGATGAAAAAGGTGAATTTAAAATAGATTTCACCGCTTTGGCGGATAAAAACATACCGAAAGACAAAACACCATTTTTTAACTTTACGGTTTATGCTGATGTCACAGATATTACGGGCGAAACCCACAGTTCTCAAACGCAAGTGCGGGTAAGTTATATTGGTTTGGAAGCGGATATTGCGGTAAGCGAGGAAGTGAATAAAAACACGGCAAAGCAATTTGAAATTTCTACTAAAAATCTAAGTGGCACTTTTGAAGCAGCGACTGGAACGGTAAAAATTGAGCAGTTAAAAACGCCTGAACAGGTTTATAAAAGTAGAAACTGGGAACGTTCGGAATTTACAGCATTAAACCAAAAAGATTTTGAAAAAGCATTTCCAAATTATGCTTTTGGTGAAAATGATTTAACGCAAAATTGGCCAATAGAAAAAACAGTTATTAATACCAAATTTGATACAGAAAAATCAAAAGTATTAAAACTAAAAAATATCAAAAAATGGGAACAAGGTCGTTATCGTTTGACAATGAAAACACAAGATAAATTCGGAAATCCGATTGAACAAATCAAAGAATTTACGCTCTTCTCTCCTATTCAAAATGGCGTTCCGACAAATGAACCGTTTTGGGTAAATATTGACAAAACAACCGCAGAACCTGGTGAAACCGTAAATATTCAATTAGGTTCAGCTTATAAAAAAGCGAAATTTTTATATCAAGTCGAGCAAGACGGAAAGATTTTAAAATCGGAATGGATAAACGTAAAAGGTAAAAAAGCGATTGATTTATCAATTACGGAAGCCTTTAGAGGAAATGTGCATTATTCCATTATGATGGTTCAGAATAATCGTTTTTATTCTCAGTCGAATACGATAATTGTTCCGTGGACGAATAAGGATTTGAAAACAGAATATGCCACTTTCCGTGATAAATTATTGCCCGGACAAGACGAAGAATGGCAAATTAAAATCTCTGGTGCGAAAGGTGATAAAGTCGCTGCCGAAATGGTCGCAACGATGTACGATGCTTCTTTAGACGCTTTCGCTCCAAATAGTTGGTCAGCGAGTTTCTTTGGACAAAGTTATGCAAAAAGAGCTTTTTCACAAGGTCAAGGTTTTGGTCTTTCTCAAACGAATTTAGCAGCGAATAATTGGCAGCCGACTTATACTAATGTTACTTATCGTAATTATCCGACCTTGAATTGGTTTGGCTTTGATTTTTATGAGTATAATTATAAATATGCTTATAAGTCAAGAGTTATAGATGATATGGCTTATGAAGCTGTTGAAGAAGCGGAAGAAATCTTAGCTGCACCTGCGATGTCTACACCTACACCAAAAAGAATAGCAAAAACCTCTGCTTCTGACGGAAGTATAACTGTTACAGCTAATGGTAGTGAAAAATTAGAATATTCAATTGATGGTGGTGCAAATTGGGAAGCTAATAAAAATTTCAATGGATTAGAAGCAGGAACTTATTCAATAAGTGTTAAAGAAGAAAAAACAGACTTCTCAGAAGTAAAAGTCCGAGCAAACCTAAACGAAACCGTCTTTTTCTTTCCTGATTTAATGACCGATGTAGACGGCAATGTGATTATTAAATTCAAGATGAATGAGGCGTTGACTCGTTGGAAATTCTTAGGTTTTGCACATACGAAAGATTTGCAACACGCTTTTATGCAAAAGGAAGTCGTGACGCAAAAAGACTTAATGGTGATGCCAAATCCGCCAAGATTTTTAAGAGAAAATGATAAAATTGAGTTTTCTGCTAAAGTTTCTAATTTGTCCGATACGGATTTGAATGGCGTTGCGAAATTGATGCTTTTTGATGCGTTGACAATGCAGCCGATTGATGCCGCATTAGGAAATACAATGGCGGAAGTGAAGTTTGAAGCGAAAAAAGGACAATCTGATGCGGTGAATTGGAGTTTGAAAATTCCCGATACTGGTTTGTCAGCCGTGACTTACAGAGTTGTTGCGAAAGCTGGGAATTTTTCAGATGGAGAAGAATCAACTTTACCTGTTTTGACGAATCGTAAATTGGTCGTAGAAACACAACCTTTGCCTGTTCGTGGTGGAAAAACCAAGGAGTTCAATTTCGTTGCGATGCAAAAAGCAAATCGTTCAACGACTTTGAAAAACCATGAAATGACGTTGGAATTCACCTCAAATCCTGCTTGGTATGCGGTGCAATCCTTGCCGTATTTGATGGAATATCCTTATGAATGTTCAGAGCAAATTTTCAGTCGTTATTATGCGAATACTTTGGCGACTTCTGTGGCAAACTCAAGCCCGAGAGTAAAACAAGTCTTTGACTCGTGGAAAAATATTTCGCCCGATGCTTTGAAGTCGAATTTATCGAAAAATCAA
>CAZEOC010000465.1:0-3320 GCA_964513525.1 uncultured Saprospiraceae bacterium
AATTTTGGTGGCATTCTGCGAAAAAAGCATTGCTTTAGGCGTTTGAAAATAATGAAATAAATCATCAGTCGTTGGGTCGGAATAAACGGTTCCAGCTTTCGGTGCATTATGTTCAATAAAAACGCCACGGATGATTTCTGCTAATATTTGATTATCAGTGATTTGAACTTGTCGAATATTGATAGTTTTCATGACATGTGATTCTTTAAGCTGTTATAAATACAAAAAGCCAACTTTCTATAGAAAGTTGGCTTTTGTTATAAAGTACAATGAGTACTAATTTTATTAAGTAATCGTAAATTATGCTTCTGCTGAAACAACGTTTACAAAAGTTCTGTTTTTACGTCCTTTTGTGAAACTTACTTTACCATCAACTAAAGCATAAATTGTGTGATCTCTTCCGATTCCAACACCGTTACCAGCATGGTATCTTGTACCTCTCTGACGAATGATAATGTTTCCTGCAATTGCAGTTTCACCACCAAAAAGTTTTACGCCTAAGCGTTTACTATTACTATCTCTTCCGTTATCCGTACTACCGACACCTTTCTTGTGAGCCATGATATATAGATTTTAAAAATTTCTTAATTAATTATTACAAAAATAGACAATTAGATGTGTTTTGCAAAATTACTTCTCAACACCACCATCTAACTCATCTTGCCATTTTTTCAATTCATCCCATTGACCATCAGCAGCGAATTGTGCTTGTCTTCCCCAAGTTGAAGGATTGTGAATTGCATAACGTTTTCCTGCTGCTGCTAAAATTTCTTTCATTTTTTCAACATCAGTTGCTGCTAATTCAGCGAAAGTAGTAATTCCTGCATCATTGAATAAACCAGCGATTTTTGGTCCGATTCCTTCAATTTTAGTTAATTTGTCAGGAGTTGAAGTTGCTGCTTTTTCTGCTTTAGGAGCTGCTGCTTTTTTCTTTTCAACCGCTGGTGTTACAGGAGCTGCTGCTGCCATAACTGGTTTAGCTGCTACTTTCTTAACGATTGGATTATCACCTTTTCCTTCACCGATTCCATCAATTTGAATTTTAGTGAATGATTGACGGTGACCGTTTTTCTTTTTGTAACCTTTACGACGTTTCTTTTTGAAAACGATTACTTTGTCTCCTTTTAGGTGTTCTAAAACCGTTGCCGAAACATTTGCATTTACAGTTGGCGTGCCTACAGTAATTTTTTCTCCTTCTCCAAGTAATAATACTTGATCGAATGATACTTTATCACCTTCATTAGCTTCTAACCGGTGGACGAAGTGAACTTGACCTTCCTCAACTTTAAACTGCTGACCGGCTATTTCTACAATTGCGTACATGAAATATGTTATTTTAATAAATATTAATGTTTACACTTTTCTTCAAAAGTGGCACAAAGATAGTTTTTTTGATTGATTTAGGAAAGCTTTTTTAAATTTTTATTCTTACTAAGAATCAAATTCTTTTTAATTGAAATATTATTGGATTAAATCTCATTTGAACTTATCAAGGATTCCGTTTTTTAATTAGTTCAAGTTGATATTTTGTTGTTATTTAGATGTAGTATTATATTTGAAATAAATAATTTTTTAATTAATAACTCAATCTAAAATCATTCGTTAAAACCAAAAATAAAACACTACACATTTTATCTAATAAATAGTTTTATTGTTTGTCTAATTTGTTGTGAATGAAAGAATTAGAGGAAGTGTGAGATTAATGATTGAACCAATAATCTACCATTATGAAAGAAAAATTTTATCAAGAGTCTGGACAGATGAACCCTTTAAATTTAGCTTTAGGAATCATTTTATCTATTTTACTAAGTTGTATTTTGGCTTATGTTTATGCTTTAGCCGTTAATTTTATTCCAATTATATATTTTAATATTCTAATTACTATTTTTTTAGGAATATCAATAAGTTATTTAGTGAGATTTATTTTTAGAATTACAAAAATTAGATTTCAAATGAGCCGAATAATTATTGTCATAATTACAGTTATTGCCGTAACTTATTTTCAATGGACTTTCTTTTTAGACCTTTTGACTTTAGACGGCTATCCAAGCCCTAAAGAATACATACTTTTGTTAGATTGGATTTTCGACCCTGGAACTTTTTTTGGAATTATACAAGAAGTTAATGAATATGGTACTTGGGGAATTGGTTCAAATAGTAATTCAGTTAATGGTTGGATGTTGACATTAATCTGGATAGCAGAAATTGGATTAACTGCATTTCCATCATTTAAACTATTAAAAGAAAATAAAATTTTTCCATTTTCAGAAACATATAATAAATGGTATCCAAAATATACTTTAAATGAGGATTTCAAAGCTATTCATTCTTCAAATGGTATTTTATCAAAATTGAATGAAGATGTAGTAGAAGCATTAAAAGAATTAGGCATTGGTCAAGCAAGAAAATATAGTAAAGTTCACATCTATTATATTCCTCAAGAACAATATCAGTATTTAAGCATTGAGACTTTTTTTATTAAAAATGGCGAAAGTAGTGGGGAAGAAAAGGTTATTATTTTAGATAATTATAGAATTTCTACTTCCGTAACAAATGAAATAAAAGCAAATTTCAAAATGACAAAAGAGAAAATAAATGTGATTTGATGGAATCTAAATAGCAGATAGACTGTAAAGTCTTATCTATACAAAAAACGGTACTCTGATATTGAGCAGAGTACCGTTTCAATAAAATTATATATTCCTAATTCCTACACTTACACTGCGTCGGCATAAAGCTATTTGTATTTTCATGCCAAGGGAAACTTTGATTGTATTTATTCATTTCCCAATAAAATTGTGTGCGTTTATTATTGTAGTTACCGATCTCATTCATCGTTTCAGAATCATATAAACGACCGTTCACCATCGTATAAATAATCGTTTCTGTATTACGAATATTCTCCAAAGGATTTGCGTCCATCACAATTAAATCTGCCAATTTTCCTTCTTCCAAAGAACCGATTTGTTCGTCCATTCCGATATAAGATGCACCATTCATAGTTGCTGCACGCAAGGCTTCTAAGTTAGTCATTCCACCTTGTTGTAACATCCAAAGTTCCCAATGTGCGCCCAAACCTTGTAACTGTCCATGAGCACCTAAATTGACTTTTACTCCAGCATCAGTTAGTTTTTTACAAGATTGCGAAGTCAAAATATGTCCATTTTGATATTCTTCATCTGGCAACATCATACGGTGACGAGAACGACTGTCAATAATCGCACGAGGTGTGAAATTCAATAAACGTTCTTTTTCCCAAACGTTGGTATTTTGATACCAATAATATTCTCCATTGACACTTCCGTAATTTACAATCAAAG
>CAZEOC010000466.1:0-3310 GCA_964513525.1 uncultured Saprospiraceae bacterium
GATTTCTATCTTTTAAAAAATCATCCCGTTTCATTTCTTCCACATAATCGTCCAAACCGTAATTTTCAAATCGAGCTGACAAACCACCTTCAATATCTGCTACAAAAAGCTCCTCTAAATCCCTTTGCGGAATCAAATCTGCCTTAATTCTAATTCCATCAATATAATAAACTGCATTTTGAGAATGAGCATTTCTAACTTCCAAAGGCTTATTATAATTTGATACACTAATACCGTTTGCGTTTGCAATTATTCCGCTAATATTTTTCCGTCCTAATTTATCAATATCAGCAGCAGTAACAACCGTTCCCGAACTCGTATTATCTTGTTCAATCAGAGGAACTTGATAAACAATATCAACAGGTGTCATTTGATTAACTGTAATCTTACTTTCTATTTTTTTCTGCGTTCCATAACCAACAACTACAATTTCTTCCAAACTTGTGTTATCAGCATAAAGTGGAAAATCAATTTTGACATTTTCATCTTTAACCTCCAAACCTTTAAAAGAAACCGTACTCATACCGAGATATTTCACTTCAATATCGTAAAGACCAGCTTTCAAATTTTGAATTTGATAAATTCCGTCAAAATCAGTAGACGCACCAGCTACGACTTTATTATTCTTATAAACAATCACGCTGACACCAATTAAGAAATCGTTATTTTCGCCATCAGTTATTTGTCCAAAAAGCTTTGGTTTTACTGAGTTTTTTGGAAAATACTCTACTTGAATATCCGAAGTGTTCAGCATCATTAATGGGTCTTTATGATATCGAATTTTTGCTTGTGACTTCAAATCATCATGTACAGCTCGAACGTAATTATATTTAGTATAATCTACCTTAGGAAAAATAAATCGTCCATTTTTATCTGTCAATATTGTATCTTTCATTCCTTCTACAAAAATCTTTGCTCCTGTAATTGGCTTTTTCTGACGAGAAATTACTTGACCTTTTAACTCAGCTATTTTATTAATATCAAATTGAAAAGAATTAGAACGACTACTTGTAATATATTGCTGATAACTTTCATCTTGATACGATGCTTTAATTTTTTGATATTTATTAAAGTCAATATTTTTAAATATAAAACTCCCAATACTATCCGTGAAAGTCGTCAAGGTTTCCACATCTTTTCCGATTGCTTCTATTTTCACTCCTTCAACTCTTCTATATCGATAATCTGATACAAAACCATGAGCATTTGTTATGTAATTCGCCATTACCTGGATTTGACCATTTCTTCGGAAATCAGAGATATACTTTTGACTTGATTTTCCTTCTGCCGAAGCAACAATCGTAAACGGAGGTAAAACCTTCGTAGAGTTAAAAATATAATTTCCATGTGCATCCGTTATGACTTCTTGTTTTGTTCCTTTTATCTGAACTTTTGCATTTGGCAATGGTCTTCTTAAAGCATCCAAAACTTTACCTTGATACTTTGTTGTTTCTTGTTGATAAGGAAATTTTGAGAAATTTCCAGCTATTGCTTTATCCCAAGCAAAACGTCGCCAACCATGTGTCAACATGACATAATCCAAAGCTTTTTTTCTATCCACTCTGTCTGACTTTTCCGCTGCTTCAAAATAGAAATTTGGTTCTTTTATTTCGCCTTTTATATCGGAAGTCAGTAAGAAGTGAGCCAATAAATTTGGTTGTTTGTCATCTGCTAAAGTCAATAAAGTTTCATCTACAACTGAAACAGCAAATTGTCCTTTTACTGCTTTTCCATTTTCATCTGTAACTTTAATTTTAGCTTTTACGGTTTCTCGTAATTTATAATTTTCCTTATCCGTTTCAATTTCAATATTTAATTGACGATGTGGATTCACAAAAACTAAACGCTCTGCGATGGCTTGATTTTGAATATTAAACAATGTGAATGATGATATTCCAATTGGAAAATTTCTTGTATCAATAACTATTGTTTTTTCGCCTTTTAAGCTGTCTATTTTTTGACTAAAAACAAGTTCTTTTCTTGATGTTGCAGCTAATAAATAATTCGCTTTTTCAGTTGAAGCTATTCTTAATTCTATTGATTTTGATGTTTGTTTTACTATATTTAAAATTGCTTTCGCTTCCGCAATTGGCAAATTATACACTTCAGTAATTCCGACTGGTTTAGTGATTTTTGCTGTGTATTTTTCATCAGCTTCCGCTAATAATTCAAAACTTCCCATTCCTTGATGATAAGATTTGAACGTTGATACTTTTTGACCTTTTTTATTATAAACTTCTCCTTCTATATCAGCAGATTGTCCAAATTCATTAATTGCTTTGAATGCAATATTTGATTTTAAACCAATTGCTAAATCTCCACCTTCTGGCAAAAATTGAACATCAATTTTATTCAAAATAATTGGAATCGTTCTAGCAATTGATTCAGTTGTCCCATTATTATCAATCAAAATATTTAATAAACCATCATTTGTATTCAAGTCTTTCGGCAAATCAAATTTTATCGTAGTTTTTCCCTTTCCGTTTGTTTTTTCTTGTTTTTTAATAATTTGTTGTCCTGCTAAACTGACCGTAAAATCAAACATTTTATTTCTTAAAGGCTGATTGCTCAAATTTTCTAAACTTAAATCTGCAATAACCTCATCACCTGCACCATACGCTTTTCTTACAAATTCCAATTTCATATTCAACTTCGGCAAAACTGTTTTTTGAACCTGTAATGTTTGCTCAAAAAAGTCGCCAGTATTTTGTTGCCAACGAGTGTATGCCTTTACTCTATACAAACCGCCAACATAATCTTCTGTCAATTGAAAATCTCCAGCTGCCATTCCATCTTTTGCTAAAAGTGTCAATGTTTTTAGCTTTTTACCATTTGGTGCTATCAATTCTACATAAACAATTTCACTTATAGAAGGTCTAAAATCTGTCGCATTTCGTACGAAAACATTAAACCAAACTGCTTCCGTTGGTTTATAAATTGTCTTATCGAATTGTATAAATGTTTTTTCGGATTGGTAATGATTATTGTATTGACTGAGTGTTTTATTAATTATTGTGTCGTTATTAACTTGTCGAATTATTGAACTTCGTGCGTTTTGTTTTTCATTTTTATTTTCATTATTACTTTTATTTTCACTAAAAATCGTTCCCTTGCGTTCGGGAGATTCTTCCGATAAATATCTGGATTGGAATGACGGACTTTCTTTTGGACTTTGACTTTGTTCATTTGTTTGATTTTCCATTGTCAATTGTCCATTATCCATTGTCAATTGCGTAGCCAACCAAAATAAGAAAACCAAAACAGCCAAGCCGCCAATAATTTTCGCAGCCGTAAATGATTTATTTACAGG
>CAZEOC010000467.1:0-3288 GCA_964513525.1 uncultured Saprospiraceae bacterium
AAATGACTTATCGACCAGAGGAAAACGCTTATATGGCGAGGCTTTTTTTGAAACAAGGTTTCTATAATTATCAATATGTTTTTGTATCAAATAAAACACCTAAAAAAATAGATTTAGCAGAGATTGAAGGACATTCTTTTCAGACTGAAAACAATTATTTCATTTTGGTTTATTATCGTCCTTTTGGTACTCGATATGACCAATTAGTTGCTGTAAAACAGTTTAATACTTTAGATTAAAATAATTAAAAAATCAATATTTGATAGGCTTTCGCCAATGATTGCACTATAAATTTGTGCATTTAGAAATCGAATTTTAATTAAATCCAACTCATTTATGTAGTTTATTTATTTATTAAAAAATTCTAACTTTGCTCGAATAATTTATCATTCAAAAATAAAAATTTATGCGCCTTACAATACTTGTATTTATATTATTTTGCACCAATATTATTATAGGTCAAATTCCACCTCCAAAAAAGACAGACTTAATTGAAGAGGTTAAGCCAGTAAAGCAAAATTTAATTGTACATAAAGATATAGCGGCTCAATATGCTAACTCAATCACGGCTGAAGATTTAGAATCTATTCTTACTATTATCGCATCCGATGAAATGCAAGGTAGAGAAACTGCATCTGCTGGTCAGAAAAAAGCAGAGGAATATATAGTTTCAAAAATCAAATCGTTTGGAATTCCACCTATCGAAAGAGAAGGCGTAACTGATGGATATTTACAAATGATGCCATTTACTAAAGAATCTTGGGGTGAGGTTATTCTTAATGCAAATGGAAAAGAATTTCAACATTTAAGAGATTTTTACTGCTTTCGTTCTTCTAATAATAATCTACCAACTTTCAAAACGGATGAAGTTGTATTCTTAGGTTATGGAATTGATGATGAAAGTTATAGCGATTATACAGGTTTAGATGTAGCTGGTAAAGTCATTATGATTCTTAATGGTGAACCAACAGATAAAGAAGGAACGTCTTGGATTTCTGGGACAAAAGAAGCATCAAATTGGAAGTCTAATTGGAAAAAGAAAATAAAAACGGCAACGGAAAAAGGTGCTAAAGCTATCTTAATGATTGACGAAAATGCTGGTTATAGTATTGGTCGTTATAGACGTTGGTTGGTTGAACCTTCTTTAAGTGTTGGTTTACCTGATAATAAAAAATCAAAAGCGGCGAATAATTATTATATCTCTCCTCAAACAGCTTCAAAAATTTTGGGTAAAAAAGGTAAGAAGCTAAAAAAAGCACGTAAAAAAATTAATTCTAAAGGAAAACCTTATTCATTTGTAGTTAAAACAGATTTAGAATTAAAACAAGAAAAAAAGCAAGATATATCTTACAGTTCAAATGTAATGGCATTCATCGAAGGAAAAGATGAAAGAATAAAAGATGAAATCGTCGTTATTTCTGCACATTATGACCATTTAGGAATTAGAGGAGAAGATATTTATAACGGAGCGGATGACAATGGAAGTGGAACAACTGCTTTATTAGAAATGGCTGCTGCATACGCAAAAGCAAAAGCAGAAGGATTCGGTCCGAATAGAAGTGTATTACTAATATGGGTTTCAGGTGAAGAAAAAGGACTTTTAGGTTCTAAATATTATGTTGAAAATCCAATTTTTCCTTTAGAAAATACTGTTGTCGATGTCAATGTTGATATGATTGGAAGAGTTGATGAAGCACATATCAATAATCCTCGTTATATTTATGTTATTGGTTCTAACAGATTAAGTACGGAGTTACATGAAATCAATGAAAGAATGAATGAAAAATATACGGATGTAGAATTAGATTATACTTACAATGCAAAAGATGACCCAAATAGATATTATTATCGTTCTGACCATTATAACTTCGCAGAATTAGGAATTCCTTCAATTTTCTATTTCAGCGGTGTTCATGAAGATTATCATAAAATATCTGATACTGTCGAAAAAATTCAATTTGAAAAAATGGAAGTCATTACCAAATTAGTATTTTATACTTCTTGGCAATTGGCAAATCAAACAAAAAGAATTGAAGTAGATGTTGATGTAGAAGAGGATTAAAATAAAAAAGAGGTTTCACAAATTGTGAAACCTTTTTTTTATTTTCGTAGCTTGAGTTCTTTATTTCAAGGGTTTTCCATCTTGAAACTGTACTACGAAACTATCTTTATATCCAGCATTTTTTAAGGTTTCTATCAATTCCATAGCCTCCGTCAATGTATCTGCTTTTCCAGCAAAATATTTAAAACGTCCATCTTCTTCTATAACTTGATAATCGTCAAAAGGTAAATTTTGAGGAACTTGCAGATTTGCAGAAGATTGAAATTGAATTTTAAAAATGATATTCATACCATCTTTTTCTGTTCCATATTCTGTTGCACCTCTTTTTGTGTTTACGTCATTCAATTTATTCTTCACAATAAAAGCATCACCAAAACCCACTTTTACAACTTGTTCTAATATTCCTTTTGCTTCTTCTAAATTATTTCCAGCTCTTAAATAATATTTAAAATAACCTCTTACATTTTTAACAATGATATTTTTAAAAGGCAAATTTGAAGTATATAAACTACGAGTCGTTTGCACTTGAACCAAGTATTTATCCGTTACTTTTGATTTATCAATATTCGGTTTATAATTACTTAAGGTATTATCATATTCTTTTGGAACAGGATTTTTCTCGGTTGAACCAGCAGGAAAACCTTTATTAGCTGCAGTTGGTTTTGAAGGTTTTTTCGGCGGATTTGCAGATTTTGGAGTTTCCGTTGCAGTCGTTTTTTCTTCATGAATAATATATCGCTCATCATCAATCGGAACAATTAATTGTGGTTTAGTTGTATCTAAACTAATAGTTTCTTCTACCCTTTTATAACTTGCTAATCTTGCATAAGGATTTTTTTGATGTAACATTTCTTTTGGTGAATTTACAGACAACTTCATATTTTCTTTTGTCAAAACTCTTTCTTTCCCTTCATATTTTCCTAAATGTTTACGCATTCGAGTGCCAAAACTTTTCATTTTTGCCTCAGCAGCTTTCGTTAAGTTCAAATCGGGAAATACATTATTTTCAATCGCAGAAATTGGTAATATTTCATACGTTCCATAACGATTTTTAGCATTTACCTTATTAATATGTCTCCAAACTGGAATATATTCACAAGTACCAACTTCCGCAGTATTACTGCCTTTTTCTTTAGTCAATTCAATTTCTACCATCAATCCACCATCAGTATTATATTTCCTTTGATTAGAAATAAAATTACCCATAGAATAAACCGTCAGACCAG
>CAZEOC010000468.1:0-3258 GCA_964513525.1 uncultured Saprospiraceae bacterium
TTCATTATTTCATTATTGAATATATTTTGTATCGCCACTTTGTTGTCTTGTTCACCCGATAGATATTTATCAAATTCTTGAGTTATTTTTATTGAATCTTCATACCTCCTTTTTGCCAGTATTTCTTTATTTACTTCTACTGCATAAGCATTATTACGCTTCATTCTAAAATATTTAAAAGGATGCTTGACCTTCCAGATAAACCATCTCCATGCTGTTGTAGGGTAAGGTGTTGTTCTTCTTCCTCCTACAAACGGTCTTTCTGCATAATTCCGAAAATCCGCTTCAAAATTCCTCAAATAATTACTCTCATTCACATTGCCAGCATATTTCCCCCAAGTCACACCTTGCTCGCCTTCCTCACCAAAAAATGGTTGCATATTATCCATATTGCGTTCTTTGTGTGGAAACCAAACATACGCTTGTCCTGTCATATTTATTGGTTGGCCATTTGCGAATGATTCGGCATTTATCATGCCGCCAGTTGATAACATTTCACCATTAATTTCAGTCGTGAGGTTAGCGAGTAACATATCCGAAAATTGGTAATATTCCGTTAATCGGATTTCGATAGGTGTGCCTTTCGGCAATAGATTAAATGAAGATTCAAGAAATTGAATTCGTGTGCCTTCTTTACCTTCTACAAAAGTCGCTTCACCAGCAGTTATCGCAAAAGACTCGTAAGGCTTTTTGGTGTTATTAAAGAAATCTGTGATATTATTTTCTTTCTCAATTGGTTTTATTGCAATCGTTTTAGTCGTTAGGTAGCTTAATTCTATTTTAACTCGTCGGTTTTGTTTTTGCTGTTTTTTGTTTCCTTTTTTAATTGCTAATAATACTTCGCCATAGGCTTGAGATGAAATAATTGACGCTGAAACGTCTAAATCAATGAAATAATTCTCAACTGTTTTTATTCGTTGTTCTGATAGGTTTACATTATAATAATTAGAACCAAAATTATCCGTATGTCCACGAAGTATAACTTGAGTAATTTTTCCATTAGCCGTTGTTACTTCTTTCAATAAATTATCAATTTTGAGTTTTTCTGTTTGTAAAACTTCCGCTTCATTAAACTCAAAATAAACATAACTTTCTATCGTATTTGTAATTACTTTAGTTGCTGTAGTTTTTTGGGCAATGATATTTTGTATTAAAAATAATCCAATAATTAAAGTCAATATGTTTTTCATCCTTGGTAAGTTTTTCGTTAATAATTACCCCAAAGATGTTGTAAATCATTTTAGAAAATTAGCATGATTTCATAAGCGGTTGTATATTTCCATAAGCGGCGGAGTTGACTTCATAAGTGGTAAATGGATAAATCAAAATTCTCATAAAAAAAGCCTTATGGAGTTATTCCATAAAGCTTTAAGTCATTATTATTTTGCCCTTTTATTTATTCTGCTTTTGCTAATCCTGCCTTATATCGTGTCAAACATCGTTCTCTTGCGAATTTATGTTCAATTATAGGTTCAGGATATTTATCAGTTCCGTATTCAGGAATCCATTTATGAATATATTTCTTCTCCTTATCAAATTTTTTCATTTGTGATTCAGGATTAAAAATACGAAAATAAGGTGCTGCATCAGTTCCCGAACCAGCAGCCCACTGCCAGCCACCATTATTAGACGCTAAATCAAAGTCTAATAATTTCTCTGCGAAATAAGCTTCGCCCCAGCGCCAATCCGTCAACAAATGTTTCGTCAAAAAACTCGCTACTATCATTCGGACACGATTGTGCATATATCCAGTTGCATTCAATTCTCTCATTCCAGCATCAACCATCGGATAACCAGTTTGTCCAGCACACCATTTTTTGAAATGTTCTTCATTATTTTCCCAGTCTATAAAATCATATTTAGCTCTAAAAGGCGCTTTTTCAACATGAGGGAAATGTACCAAAATTTGAGCATAAAAATCTCTCCAAATCAATTCATTTAAGTAAGTTTTAGATAATTTTTCTCCTTTTCGAGCTTTGTCTCTAATGCTAATCGTTCCGAATCTGAAATGAATACCCAATTTTGAAGTTCCATTTATCGCTGGAAAATTTCTTGTCTCGCCGTATTCTCTTATAATTTTTTGCTTTACTGTCTTTGAAGGAATTTCAGTAACCGCAGATTCAAAACCCATATCTTTTAATGTTGGAATTGCTAAAACATCTGATGATTTAAAATTATTAAAATATTGCTCATTTGGATAAGATTTGAAATAATAATAAGTACCATCGGCTTCTAACTTACTTTCTAATTTCTTCCGCCATTTTCTACTGTAAGGCGTAAAAACAGTATATGGTAATCCATCATCTTTCAAGACTTCACCTTTCTCAAAAAGTACGTGGTCTTTATAAGTATGAAACCCAATTTCTTTTTCTTTTAATAATTCTTCAACCGTTTCATCCCTTTTAATTGCATAGGTTTCATAATCTCGATTAGTAAATACATGATTCACTTCATATTCCTCTATAATTTCTTTCCAAATCTCTTCAGGTTTACCATATTTTACCAATAAACTACTACCTAATCCTTTTAATTGTTCACTAAGAGCTGTAATCGTATCATGCAAAAAATTAACTCTTGCATCTTGTTTATTGTCTAATTTATCTAATATGTTCTTATCAAAAATAAAAAGTGGAAGAATTGGATTCTCTGACTTTAAAGCTTCATATAAACCAGCATTATCTTCTAAACGTAAATCTCTACGAAACCAAAAAATATTTATCATTAGTTATAATTATATTGAATATGTTAGACTTTGGAATAATTAAAAATTCCAGTTTGTACAACAGAGAAAATCCATTTGGGTTGACCAAATTTCAGAAAAAGACATAAAAAAAGCTATTGTATCTCTACAATAGCTTAATTAAAATTTCCTCTAATTATTATTTTACTTTAATATTTGGAATCTTTCTTAGTATTCATCAAATACAATCTCATGATTTTCAATAGAATCACTTGTTGTTACTCTTAAATAGTACGCTATTTCATTATCCCAATCTTTACCAGACAACCAAAACTTAGTTTCTTCGTTTGGCTTCATGAAATCATTATATACTACTTCAACTAATTCTCCATATTCATTGAATATTTCAACAATTACTTTTTGTTCGTTTGAAACAGAAACATCGAATTTAATCTGTTTTACAACATCATTTTGCATGATGTTCTTCATTACATCATAGCTAATTATTCCTTTAGTTTCTCCACCTTCCTTCATCGCTTTCATAGTTTTTTCATCTTTTTCTACAAGCGGATTGATAG
>CAZEOC010000469.1:0-3250 GCA_964513525.1 uncultured Saprospiraceae bacterium
ATTAACTATTCGAGAAATGTTATTATTTAATGTTTATCATATTGAGCATCACTTAGTAAATTTGAAAACAAATTATTAGAATTATTAGAGATTAGATGACTTCAATTCTATTAATAATTTTCATTTTATTTATGAAATGAAATTGTAAATATTGACATTAAAACAATCAAATTCAGTAATAGAAAAAATAAATATGATTAGTTTAAAAACCTTTGAATTTATTGAATTAACTTGGTTTCGGAATGATAATTTCGGAAGAAATTTGACGTTGAAGTTTGATGATGATGAATTAGCTAAACTTAAATTCCCAAGTATTTTCAGTTATAAAGCTAATTGTGAAACGAGTTTTGGAAGTTGGATAATTAAAAGGAAAGGGATATTTAAAACGGCAATTAATATTAAGAAAAAAGGTGAAAAAAAGTCGTATTTAAATATGCCTTTTAGCTTTGGTAAAGGGAAACAAAAACCAATAACTTTTCCTTCATTAAATACTTATCAATGGAAACGTATTAATATGTGGACAGGAACTTATGGCTGGTATTTGAATGATGAATTGGTTTTCGAGTTTAAGACAGTTGTTTCATTAAAAAAGAAGAAAATGATTACTTCCTTTAAGAAGTCTGATTTTTCAGAAGAAGATTTATCAATTTTGTTATTGCTTGGAACTTATTTATTAGTGCTTATGCAACAAGGCGGCGGAAGTTCTTAAACAATAACTCTTTCAAAAGTTTTATCTCAATCCATATAATATCTATTATGGTTCTTTGAAAATCATTGTGGTAAAATATAATTTTTTAGTTTATTGAGTTTTTCTTTCATGTTGTTTTGTCTTTCATACTGAGACAACACGAAAAAAATTAAAGCATTACACTCTTTTAGGTTAAGCACAAAAATTACCAAAGAACCTATATTATTTTAAAATTTAATTAAAAAAATGGCAAAAGTTCATTTAATAGCGATTGGCGGAGCAGCGATGCACAATTTAGCATTGGCTTTACAATATAAAGGAGAGGAAGTTACAGGTTCGGACGATGAAATCTATAATCCATCAAGAGGAAGATTAGAAAAAGCGAGTTTGTTACCCGACAAAATGGGTTGGAATGCGGAAAGAATAACGGCAGATTTAGATACGGTAATTGTCGGAATGCACGCTCGAAAAGATAATCCAGAATTATTAAAAGCAGTAGAACTGGGTTTGAATGTAGTTTCTTATCCAGAGTTTATTTATCAAGCCTCGAAAGATAAAATTAGAGTTGTAATTGGTGGAAGTCATGGAAAAACTTCTACTACAGCAATGATTTTACATGTTCTGAATCATTGTAAAATGGATGCAGATTATTTAGTTGGTGCGCAATTAGATGGTTTTGAGCGAATGGTTCGTTTATCAGATGCACCGATTATTGTAATTGAAGGCGATGAATATTTAGCTTCTCCATTGACGCCAGTTCCAAAGTTTCATTTTTATAAACCACATTTTGCAATTTTAACTGGAATTGCTTGGGACCATATTAATGTGTTTCCAACGTTTGAAGGTTATGTAGAGCAATTTGAAATTTTTATTAATTCAATAGAAGGTGGTGGAACATTAGCTTATTTCACTGGAGATAAAATCTTAAATGAAATCGCTCCAAAAAGTGGGAAACATTTACAATTGAAACCTTACAACACTTTAAAGCATACGATTACAAATGGACAAACTTCTGTCGATTATCGAGGTCATGAAAATGAGTTAGCGATTTTTGGGAAACATAATTTACAGAATCTAAATGCGGCACGAATTATTTGTAATCAATTAGGTATTAATAATAAAAAATTCTTTGCAGCAATAGAAAATTTCACTGGCGCAGCGAAGCGATTGCAACGAATTACGAAAAATGAAAATAATATTGCTTTTTTAGATTTTGCTCATGCACCTTCTAAAGTTCAAGCAACAACAAATGCTGTAACAGCTCAATTCGATACGTATGAAGTAATTGCTTGTTTTGAATTACATACTTTTAGTAGTTTGAATGAAGCGTTTTTATCGCAATATAAAAATACTATGAATACTGCTGATAAAGCTTATGTTTATTTTAGTGAACATACTTTGAAAATGAAGCGTTTACCAATGCTGACTAAGGCTCAAGTTGCCAAAGCTTTCAATCATCCTAATATGGAAGTTTTTACAGACGAAGCATTATTACAAGCAGAATTGAAACAGCAAAATTGGACAAATAAAGCTTTATTAATGATGAGTTCTGGAAATTTTCACGGATTGGATATCAAGACTTTTTGTAAGGAATTGTTAGATTAATCCTAACTATTCAGCAAGAAGTCAGAAATCAAACCATCTTTGATTATCAGAAAATACATTTCAAAACATCTGACATCTGTCTTCTGAATAGTAGCGATTAATTAAGTAATGTTTTATGGAAAACTTCGATTTTTATTTTAACTATAAGATTATTAATGAGTTAAAGAATTGAGATTTTAAACTTATCAGGTTGGGAATTTAATAATCTTTGGAGAAGATTGTTAAATTTTTCCTGTTAGGTTGAGTATGAATTTCATTAAATAGAAATATTAGTTTGAATTTTTAATCTGAATCGAAAATGAAAGGAATATGTGGATATTACGAGAATTAAATCCGTGGCAAGACCAAACCATATTTTATGAGACAAATTATGTAGTTTATTGTAGCAAAAATAAGGAAGATGTTCTTCGACAAAAACGAGTGTTTGAATTAGAGAAAATAAGTATGAATCCGCTGCCGAATTTCTTTGAATATTGGGACGTTGATAGAGATGCTCAGTTGATTGAATTACATAATTATTTGGTAGAAAAACATGATTTCAAAATCTTAGATGTTGATGGAATTATTGAAGTTCGAGAATTAGAAATAGATGAAGTTTTACATGGAGTTTATCCCGATAAACGTTTTACAGAAGATGACTTAATAGCAATTCAGAACTTAGTTGGTGTATATTATTATAAATTAGATTTTATTACTGAAAAGGATAAATATTTTTTAGTTGCAACGCCTGATTTCTATGAAGAAAAAGAGCATAATATGACTTTCAAACTTTATGATTCTGAGTTGGAAGCAATTGCTGCAAAAGAAAAAATATGGCATCAAGAAGAATTGATTATTGTTAAAAGTTAAAGGAAAAAATATAGCTTAATACTGAATATTTTGATTCTCGGAGAAACCCGACGGGTAGGCATCTCAAAATAAAAGGAAAAGACTTCCTATATTTTTGAAATGTCAACA
>CAZEOC010000470.1:0-3246 GCA_964513525.1 uncultured Saprospiraceae bacterium
TTGATTTTTGCAAAATATAAAGACCACCATTTATCAATCCTGATTTTTGATATTGTTTTTCTTTGAATTGCGTAATTTTTTCATTTACTAATTCTACTGTTCCATATCGTTCAAAGTCCGTCATTGGCTTCAATCCAAAAACAATTGCAGCATTTTTATTAAAATAGAAATTATTAAAATTTTGAAAATCTACATTAAAAAAAGTATCGCCGTTTAAAACTAAAATTGGTTCGTCAGAACAAGTTGCAGTTGCGTTCAAAATTCCGCCACCAGTTCCTAAAGGCGAATCTTCAATGGCATATTCGACTGACATTCCTTTATAATTATCACCAAAATGATTTTGAACTACTTCACCTAAATAACCGATTGCTAAAACCACTTTTTCAAAATGATTTTCTACTAAATAATTCATTATATATTCTAAAAACGGTCGATTAGCAACACTTGCCATTGGTTTTGGTACATCTTGAACGACAGAACGCAAACGAGTTCCAAATCCACCTGCTAAGACAATTGCTTGTTTAATCTGGTTACTGGTTACTGGATTCTGGCTGCTGGATTCTTTTTTATCTGACATTTATAATTTTCTTTATCTGTTAATTTGATAAAGACCTGACAGGTTTTGAAAACCTGTCAGGTCTGTTTCGAGTGAAAATACAAAAGGAAAATAAGCGGCTTTCCTCTACAAAATCCATAATAAATATGCTGCAACAAAAGGCATTGGGAAGAAAACGCTATCGAATCTATCTAAAAATCCACCATGTCCCGGTAGTAAATTTCCTGAATCTTTTACGCCTAAATTCCTTTTTAACATCGATTCAACTAAATCTCCTAAAGTACCGAAAATTAAAGAAATACAAGCAATTACTATCCAATCTGTTTTAGAAATATCGTCTGTTAATATGATATTGAAATTATTAGAAAGTAAGTCGAAAATTTGAGGTAATAAAAAGAAAAATATCGCTAATAAAGCGACTCCTCCTCCAACACCTTCCCATGTTTTCTTTGGTGAAATACGAGGAAATAAAGGTGTTTTTCCAATTTGAGAACCGACCAAATAAGCCGCAATATCGAAAGCAGCAACGAATGCCCACATTCCTAATATTGGTGCATTTCCATAGTTAAAATGTATTGGAACGAACATCGCAAATGGAATTCCTATATAAACCAATCCTGTTAGAATAAATCCAATATTCGTATATGGTGAATCTGCATTTAAAAATAATTCTACAATAAAAATGGAAGATAAGATTGGTAAAAATATTAACCCTGCTTCCTTTATTCCAAAATCATCTACTAAATAGCTACAACTCATTAATATGAAAGGCAAAAAGCCAATGATTAAACCAACAGTTAACCTTACTTTTTTAGATGCATTTTCATCTTTACTTAATACTAAATTGAAATATTCCCACAAACACATGAAACCAACAACACCAAAAAATGCCATAAAAGCAAACGAGTTGCCAGACATTCCTATTAATGCAAATATTAATAATACGATTGCGGTTGTTATTCTTTTTTGAAAATTTGACATTTGGATTTATGGTTATTTCATTAAATATTTAGGAGTATTTTATTATCATTAAACAAGCGTAGATTCCTCATTTAATATTTTGTTTTTTCTTACAAACTGGATAACTAATAAAGTCAAAATTACACCTGATACTAAGCTTGGAATAATTATATCAGAAAAATTCATTTCAGGATTTTCGACTTCTATCTGTCCTGCATATTGTCCGATTACTTGACTTCCATTAAAAATAAAATGTGCAATAATTGGTAACCAAAGATTGCGAGTATACAGGAAAAAGTAACCTAAAATTGCTCCCAAAAACATTCGAGGTAAAAATCCTTGCATTTGAAAATGAATTGCACTAAATAAAATCGCTGTTATCCAAACCGCAATATGTCCATTTTGAAATAATTTTTCAAACATTGGTTGTAAAACTCCTCTGAACATTAACTCTTCGCCAATTGCAGGTGTTACGGCAACAATGAATAAAGTAAATAAAAATTCACCTTTCGAATTCATTGTTAAAAGATATTTCGTTGTTTCAGCTGCTTTTTCTTCCATTTCTAACATTGATTCTGTAATAGGAATTTGCTGATTCAACCACATGATTAACATTACAAAAGGAAAAGCTGTTAAGACAATTAATATAGCATATAAGATATTATTACCTTCAGGAAATTTAGACAATTTTAATCCCGTCAAAAGCTTACTTTTATATTTCCATATTCCGTAAGCGATACTTGGTAATACAAATAATAAAAGTTGATTCAAAAATAAAATAATTCGAATTCCATTTCTATCACTTAAACTACTATCTGCATTTAGATTATCTACAAGATTCGAAATATCATCTATTCCAATAAAATCTCCAATCACTTTAATCATCAATAAACCTACAAGAGAAAAAGCACAACAAAACATTAAAAAAAATAACATTTCTTTTATCCAATCTCTTACCCTCGATTTTGATGTATTAAAAGTCATTTTTTGAGTTTAAAGCCTATTCATTAATGCAAGTTTAGTCAAAATGAAACATTTTTAAGGATTAGATTGTATTTTTGTGAGAAATTTTACAAAAATTCTATTGTTGAATTGCTAAGTTGTTATGCAGTCACTATGTTGAGCTATTAATAATAGTAGTAAAACCGATTCAAAAACAATGTAGCAATACAACAATGTAACAATATAGTTTTGGTTAAAATTGGAAATATAGAATTAGGTGAGTTTCCTTTGTTGTTAGCACCTATGGAAGATGTGAGTGATCCGCCATTTCGAGCTTTGTGTAAGAAGGAAGGTGCAGATATGTTATATACTGAATTCATTTCTGTTGAAGGTTTGATTAGAGATGCGACTAAAAGTGTTCAGAAATTGGACATTTATGATTACGAGCGACCTGTTGGTATTCAAATTTTCGGAGCAGAATTAGATTCTATGCAACGTGCTGCAGCAATTGTAGAAGAAGCTAAACCTGAGGTTTTGGATATTAATTTTGGTTGTCCTGTAAAGAAAGTTGTTTGTAAAATGGCTGGCGCAGGAATTCTTCAAGATATTCCAAGAATGGTCAAATTAACGGAAGCAATTGTTAAATCTACGAATTTGCCAGTTACCGTTAAAACTCGTTTGGGTTGGGATGATAAGACAATTTTCATTGGAGAGGTTGCCGAACGTTTACAAGATGTTGGTATCAAAGCCTTGTCAATTCATGGTCGTACTCGTAAGCAAATGTATAA
>CAZEOC010000471.1:0-3205 GCA_964513525.1 uncultured Saprospiraceae bacterium
ACCCAAATTTCTGATTTATTGTTACTATTAAAAAAGAATCTGTTTTCAGGATTAACTCTTGAAACAATATCAATCTTATTAGTTAAATCATGACCAAGCATTGTATTAACCAACGAGTACAGAGAATTTTCCTTCGAATGGTTGGCGTGGTCTGTTAATATTAAAACGTTGTATTTTTTCATTATTCTTTCATGATTTCGTCTAGCAAGCTTTTATCATTATTCAAACTTTTAAAAAGCCTCATTCTAAACTTACCCTGTTTATTAATGAGGGTTTGAGCCATTTTATCAATAGCAACCATTGAAAGAACAGTTTGAATGTAAGCTTCAATTAAATCATCCAAACCTACCCCCAACTTATTAAAATCTCTTCTATCCATTAATATTAATCTATTGGTATCACTTCCCCATGAGCCATCCTTATTTTTAAAAGATAAATTGGTTCCGAGCATCTTCCAACTATCCGTCCCATTTTCAATATTGTCAATCAATGGTTTTTCTGCTCTTCGGGCATAAGTACATAAAGGTCTAATTCCTTTTTCTGTAGAACTTACCATCATCCGAATATCAGCCACAAAGGTTTGATTTTTTTGATTTGGAATCGTACCAACATGGTATAATTTTCCAGAAGAGGTTGTACTACTCCAATTAGAATTTCCTATGAGACTTTGAACAATAAATAAGTCATAATCAAACTCTAATTCCATAAATTTATCAAGCTCATCTTCTGTAACAATCGTATATACGCCTTGCCCTGCATTACTGTACGGAACTTTTACGACGGCATGCCCACCCATTTTCTTAACCCATAGTGGCACTTCATTTTTACTCACATCCCATATTGTTTCAGGGATATTGATTTTCAGACCATGTTCTTGTAGTTCTGCATTGAAAATATCATATGCTTTAGCCGCTACCATTTTGTTTCGTCCACCTGCTAAACAAGCAACAATTGGGTTCAGTATTCTTGTTTTAGAATGTAATGGCAATCTGTTCCACGGTTTTTGAGTCAGGTATCGGAATGCTGCCCGAATAGGAATCCATTCATTGTCCCCATCTAAAACATGCATTATCCCTTCTTGAAATTTTACCTTTGGGTTTGGGTCATCTTTATAAAAATCAACATAATAAACCTTTTCTTTCATAACATCTGCAATCACTTCTGCGTAGCCAGATGCTTCCATTGGATTCTTGTCATAGATGACAGCCAATCCACCTTTAACTTTCTTCCGTAGATTTTTTAAATAGGGTTTAAATGTTCTCTCAACCATCAATTTATAACTGCCTTGTTCTTGGTTATCATCAATCAATGGCATTGATTTTTGTCCAGAAGGGCAGGAGTTATTTTCAATAATTACCATTTGCCTTTTTCCACCAGAAGAGGTTACATTAAGCAAATCTGCCCCTCCCCAAAGAAAATGTTTTGCTCGATGATTAAGGACTTCTCTTAATTTATCGCCATTTACCGTTGGGTGCATGTGGCAATATCTTGAAATAATTCTTTCTTGCTCTAAGTTTAAAAAGAAACTTATCATAGGATGAATGGTAGCATTAAAAGCTTTTGGATACCAATGCTCATGTGCTTCAAATTCATCGGGTTGTACAATTCTGATATTATTCAATTTTTGTTGTAGATTTTGATTGTAAAAAAATAGAACCCTAAAGATAGGATTCTTTTCCATTGATTTTTTTCTTTTTTTAATTGTCGAGAACTTGTTCAAATACACCATATGGCGTATTAATCTCTTATAAAAACGACTTAAAATTAAGTTGTATAAATTGATAAAGCAAGATAAACCTATATTTCTAAGTTTACTATTTATTGACAATTTTTACTTAAAATATTACTCATCAACAAAAATACATTACGTATTTAACAAGTTCTATTTAGAATTGAAAATTAATACTTAAATAAGCTTAAAACACCTGTTTTAAACTCAAAAAATCATTTCTATTATTCCTATTAAAACTAAAATACAATGTACTTTTGTGGTTAAGTAATTTGTCATACTTAAAGCTTACTTTTTGACTATTAAAAAAGAAAATAATGAAGAAACATAATTTTAGTTCTGGTCCTGCGATATTGCCACAATCGGTTATGAAAGAAGCTGCGGAAGCAGTACTTGATTTTAATGGAATGGGTTTGTCTATTTTAGAAATCTCGCATCGAAGCAAAGAATTTGTAGCAGTGATGGAAGAAGCTCAGGCTTTGACGAAAGAATTATTGGGTTTAGGAGATGAGTTTAGCGTCTTGTTTTTGACAGGCGGTGCAAGTTCTCAGTTTTATATGACTGCGATGAACTTATTGAACCCAGATGAAACAGCTGCGATTATTGATACTGGAAATTGGTCTGCAAAGGCAATCAAGGAAGCGGAATTATTTGGAAAAGTAGCGGTTGTAGCTTCTTCGAAGGCAGATGAATATAAACATGTTCCAAAAGAATTTGATTTGCCAAGTGATACAAAGTATTTACATATTACAACGAATAATACCGTTAACGGAACTCAATTCCACGAAATTCCAACGGTAAGTATGCCTTTAGTTGCGGATATGTCTTCAGATATTTTTAGCCGTAAAATCGATGCAAAAAAGTACGGTTTAATCTATGCAGGTGCGCAAAAAAATACTGGACCAGCAGGAACGACGATGGTTATTATTAGAAAAGATATGCTGAACCAAGTCGAACGAAAAATTCCGACAATGTTGGATTATCAAACACATGTGAATAAGGGTTCCATGTTTAATACACCGCCAGTTTTTCCTGTTTATGTATCGATGTTGACTTTACGTTGGTTGAAAGCAAATGGCGGAATTGAAGCAATGGAAAAAATCAATATTGCGAAAGCGGAATTATTATATGGAGAGATTGATAGAAATCCACATTTTGAAGGTCGAGTTGCGAAAGCTGACCGTTCATTGATGAATGTAACTTTCTTGGCAAAAACGCCAGAAGCAGAAGCAAGGTTTTTCAAATTATGTGAAGAAAATGCAATTTCAGGTATCAAAGGTTACCGAACAATTGGCGGTTTCAGAGCATCAATTTATAACGCAATGCCAATGTCAAGTGTGGAACATTTGGTAAGTGTAATGCAAAAAATGTAGGATTTATTAATAAATTCGTCACTTCTGTAATCCTGTCAGATTTTGAAAACCTGACAGGATTTTATTTTACTTATTGTTCCTTATTTAATCTTCAATTCAATTG
>CAZEOC010000472.1:0-3205 GCA_964513525.1 uncultured Saprospiraceae bacterium
CTGAAAACCAATACTTTACGAACCTGACTTCAAAATAATTGATTTATTTAGCTTGCTAAACGTACAAATTATTTCTTCCTCAGAACCGTAAATTACTGATATTCAACTCGAAATAAATTTTAGACAAGCTCTAGTAACACTAACTAAAAACCAAATAAAAATGATTAAAACTAAAAATACAATAATAGGTGCTGGACCTGGCGGATTAGCAGTTGCAGGAAGATTAGCAAAATTAGGGGAAGATTTTGAAATTATCGAAATGGCTGAAGCAGTTGCTCCAGCTTGGATAAATCATTATGACCGTTTGCATCTACATACCGCTAAAGAATTATCAGCCTTACCACACTTACCTTATCCAGACGAATATCCTTTATATGTTCCAAAAGAACAAGTGGTAGAATATATGACGAATTATGCCAAACACTTCAATATTAATCCACATTTTGGAGAAACGGTAACAAATGTAAAAGAAGAAAATGGTCATTGGATAACAACAACTAAGTCTGGAAAGGTTTTTCAATCTGAAAATGTAATTATTGCTACAGGTTTTAATCGCCTTCCTAATATTCCTACTTGGAAAGGAATTGAAAATTATGAGGGCTTTTTACAGCATAGTAAATATTATAAAAATGGTTCTGCTTTAAAAGATAAAAATGTTTTGTTAATTGGTATGGGAAATACTGGTGCAGAACTTTCTATTGATTTACACGAACATGGAGCAAAACCTTATATTTCGGCAAGGAATCCAGTGAATGTAGTTCGTCGAGATATCAACGGTAGACCGACTCAATATACTGCAATAAAATTACAAAAATTGCCGACTTGGCTGTACGATTTTATAGCGGTAAATCTCCAAAAATTAACAGTAGGTGATTTATCCAAATATGGATTAAAACGACCAACTATGCCGCCTTCAAAACAACTAAGAGAATTAGGAAAAACACCAGTTATTGATTTAGGTACAGTTGATTTGATAAAGAAAGGAATTGTAAAAATACTTCCTGGAATTCAGGAGTTTAAAGCAAATTCTGTAGTCTTTGAGAATGGAGAAGAAATTGATTTTGATGCCGTAATTATGGCAACAGGTTATAAATCAAAAGTAGAAGATTTTGTTGAAGATACTTCGCATGTATTAAATCATTTAGGTGAACCAAAAGCTCCTGTGATTCCTGAAAGGAAGGGGTTATATTTTATTGGTTTTGGCGCTTACGCTGGCGGTATTCTTCGTAGTATTAATATGAATTCAGAAACGATTATTAATGCAATGTAAACTTTAGGTACGAATTAAAATGAAAATGCTCAATTCTTTTAGGCGATAAGAATTGAGCATTTTTATTTTAATTTTATTCTGTACTATCAGAGTTCCAAACCCATTGTTGAGCAGCTTCTTCTGCACGTTTTTGTTTAGTTTTCTCAAAAGTATCTCGTGGTAAAAAATATGCTAAATTCTCCTCTTCTTCTTCCCATTCTATTTCTGGTTCTTTAATGATTTGACTTCTCAAAGCAAAAGCGATTACAATACCAACTAATCCACCATACAAATGACTTTCCCAAGATATTCCTTCTTGATTTGGCAAAACACCCAAAAACATTCCACTGTATAACATCGTCACTATCAAAGATAAAACAATCGCACGAACGTCTTTTACAAATATTCCTGACCAAAATACAAAAGCAACCAAACCATAAACGACGCCACTTGCACCAATATGAAATACTGGTCGAGCAAAAACCCAAACCGTTAAACCTGTCAAAATATAAATTAAACCAATCGTTTTGTAGGCTATTTCATTATAAAAATAAATTATCATCCAGCTTAAAAATAAGAAAGGAAAAGTATTTGATGTCAAATGTTGCCAATCTCCATGTATAAATGGTGCTGTAAAAACACCAACTATTCCATCCCAATGTTGAGGGTGCACACCTAAGAATCCTAAGTCAAATTGACCTACAAATCCAATAATGTGAACTGTCCACATTGTAATAGTAGCAAATAGTGGTAAAATTAAAGAATCCAAAAATTTTGGATGTTCTTGTTGTTCTGTTATCATTTTTGAATGACTTTAAGTATTTTAGCAATTAGAATTGATTCAGCAATCAATACACCTAAAAATATGAATTTTAAAGTATTAATTATATCATTCCTGTTATTAATACAGTATAGTTGTACGCCTTCAAAAACAACTATCACACTTCCTTCTATACATGATTATGAAATAACATTTTTAGATACTGCTGCTGCTAAAAAAGCTATAACAATAGATGAGGCAGAAGGTTTCTTTAATAATATTCGATTAATGGATATGCAAGTCCAAATGGACAATGAATCCATTGACGATATTGAGTTAGCGAAGGATTTATATAAAGAACATCTAAAAGAAAGTGTTTTACCATTTACAGAAATTGAAATTACAAAAATAGAAATTGTACTTAATCAAATTTTTAATATGTGCCAACAAACGGCGCCTGAAGTATTTCCCAAAAAATTGAACTTCATCAAAACAAATATGAATCATTATGGTGCTTCTGTATTCTATTCTCGGGAAAATAATATCATAATTCCTAAGAATATGCTACGTAAGCAATTAGATGAAGAATTTACAAATTCTATAATCAAAGAAATATTTCATATTTATCTAAGAAAACATTATTGGAAACGTGTTCAGCTTCATGATCTTATTGGCTTTCATGAAATACCAGAGTTAGAGATTCCAGAACCTTTAAATGAAAAATTGTTAATCAATCCAAATGGTGTTAATTATAAATATGTTATTCGGAATTTAGGAGATGATAAAGACTCTCTTTATAATGCCGTTCCGCTTATCTATATACCTGATTATCATCAAAATAGGAGTATTTCATTTTATTCAAAATTAGAATTTTCATTATACAAAGTTAAAGGAGAAGAAGTAATCATTAATGATGATGGAACGTCAACTGTTGAAATGGAAACGCTTCAAAATTTTTATGAACAGATTACACGAAACTCCTTATACATTATTCATCCAAATGAAATATTAGCGGATAATTTTAATCTACTTGTTTATTGGCGAAGTGGTAAAAGAACGCTGTTAGAAAATGCGATTGATAATGAGGGAAAAACTTTGTTATTGAATATTGAAGAAGTATTGACGGAAGCTAAATAAGGTATATTAAGTACCTGAACACAATTATCCAAGTATTCTAACTTGTTGTTTTTTCACTA
>CAZEOC010000473.1:0-3205 GCA_964513525.1 uncultured Saprospiraceae bacterium
AAAATCTGTCAATCCGCCCCAAATATAAACATCGCCGCCATAGATTTCGATTGGTTTTTTTAAATAGAAAATCGTTGAAACATAATCAGCTTCAGTACCGGGTTCATCTTCATGTTCATTATTAACCAAGTATTTTCCATTCAAATCATTTTCAAAAATGTAAGGAACACCAGCTCGAGGAGCTTCTTTTATTAATTTTACGATATTTCCATCTATTTTATCCTCAATTATTCGTTCCATTTTATCCGTTCGATAACGGAGCGTTTGTAGATTTAGATGTCGGAATTCCTTACCAGCAGGAAATATAACTTCATTTTGGAAGTCATAAACTAATTCTTCATTTCTAACAAAAAGCGGTTTCAAATCTGTCATTGCATTATCCCAACGACCGTTTTGTAATAAAGCAACCTTTACCTCAACTTGTGGATTATTCACTCTGATTCCTTCATGGTTCACGGTGAAATCAATCTCTTGCGAAGTTCTTGTTTTACCAAAACTAAGTGGTTGAGAAATCTTATGACTGACTTGCATTTTTTGTTCTGCAACCATAAATCTTTTAGTCAAAACAACATTAGATATATCTTCATCTTCATAGACAACTAATAAATAATTTCCAGACTTTGTCCAAGAAAAATCTTCATTTGGTAATAGCAATTCATAATGAACATAATCTACCAAAGTATTATATGAAAATTCATAATCTCGAATTCGTTCGCCAGAAAATCCTTCAATGTATTCCATTTCTTGCATATTCGTATTAGGAGTCCAATCGAAATTACATTGAATAACTGTATAATAATAATCAACAACTTCATCTGTAACATCGTCGAAAGATAAAAGCATTTGAGTTGGCTGATTGAGTTGTAATATTGGTTGAGAAATCAATAAACCATCAAGATGTAAAAGTGATGTTTTTATACTTGGTTTATAAATGTAATCTTCATATTTCAACGGTTCGAATTCGGTTACATAATCATCATCTTGACAAATAGCTGTACTAATTGAAAAAATGAAAATCAGTATTGTAAAGTTTAATTTTTTTAATTGCATCTTAATCTTATTAATTTTTATATCTATTTATTGTTGTTTTGCTTAATGAATTTCGGCTAAACAATAAGTAGGACTGCTTAATTTAATTTTTGTATCTAATCTATATGTTAAATAACGATTTTTTGTAATCAAAAGTACAAACTTGTTGTTCAATTGCGAATTTGATACTTTTTTTTAGGAGATAAAATAAGAAATCATCTTTGTTAATTGGATTAAGTATAAATTAGCTGCTGAAAAAGTATGATTTCTTTGTATATAATTTTGTTTTTTTTCTTCTTAATTATTAGTTTTGTTATCTCAAATTATTGATAATCAATTGATTAATTATACTTTTTTTGATTAAGAAAATATTCAAAAGTATGATTTTTGAATTGAACAATTTTATTATTACCTTGTTAGGTGAACAATTCAAAACAAAAGTAATGCTATCAAAGATTTGATGTTATAAAAAGTAGAAAAGAGAAAGATAAGTGGCGATATATTCAATAAAAGATTTAGAGAAATTATCTGGTATTAAAGCACATACAATTCGTGTATGGGAGCAACGTTATGGCATAATTGAGCCACAACGAACTAAAACTAATATTAGATTTTACAACGAAAATGACTTAAAGTATCTGTTGAATATTGCATTATTGAATAAAAACGGTACTAAAATTTCTAAGATTTCAAAAATGTCGAAATCAGAAATTGCAAATGAAGTGGCTGAAATATCAGAAGTCAAATTGGATAATAATACGCAACTCGATGCATTGACGATTTCAATGATTGAGATGAATGAATTCAAGTTTGATAAGATTATTTCAACCAATATAGACCAGATTGGATTCGAAAAAACAATGATAGAAGTGATTAATCCTTTCTTGGATAAGTTAAGTGTTTTGTGGTTGACAGGTTCTATAAATCCTGCACAAGAACATTTTATCAGTTGTTTGATTCGCCAAAAACTATTGGTTGCGATAGATAAATTACCATTTTCACACAATGATAATGCACCTAAATTTTTAGTTTTTCTTCCAGAAGGAGAAATTCATGAATTGAGTTTACTTTTTCTAACCTATATTCTAAGAGAAAGAGGTAATAAAGTAATCTATTTAGGACAGAATATTCCTTATGGTGATTTGAAAGCAGTGTATCAAATTCATGAACCTAATTTTATTTGTACAATGATTTCTGGAGGTTTTACCAAAGAACCAATTCAAGATTATGTTGATAAGTTATCAACTAGTTTTAAAAATACACATTTATTATTGTCTGGTTATCAAGTGTTAGCACAACCAATAGATTTACCTCAAAACGCAACTATAGTCGAAAGCTTTGACCATTTTATTAGTTTTGTTGAAAAACTTAAACCAATTGATATTTATCATTTTTCAAATAAAAATTGATATTAATAAAACGGTAGTAAATCCAACTACGGCTAAAATAGTCGTCATCATTGTCCAACTCTTGAAGGTTTCTTTTTCTGAAAGTCCTAAATATTTGCTGACTAACCAGAAACCACTATCATTCACATGAGAAAGCATAGATGCACCTGCGGCAATAGCAATAACCAATAATGCTTTATCAATCTCTGTTGTTTGACTTGTTAATAAAGGTGCCGTAATTCCAGCGGCAGTTATCATTGCAACTGTTGCAGACCCTTGTAAAATTCTAATTAAACCTGCAGCAATAAAGGCAAAGAAAATTAAATTAATTCCTTCTTCTGCAAAATATTCTGCTAACATTGTTCCCGTTCCAGTATTCACTAACATCTGTTTGAAAACACCTCCAGCACCAGTTAATAAAATAATAATTCCTGCTGGCGCCATTGCTTTGGTAGAAATATCTAATAATTGTTCTTTCGAAAATCTTCTACGAATTCCTAATACATACCAAGCAACTAAATTAGCGATAATCAAAGCGATAAAAGGATGTCCAATCATTCCAATAATAGATAAAACTGATGGTGAAATTGCACCTTCTTGAATAAGCGGACTATTTAAAACGGTATTTCCTAAGATTAAAAAAATTGGAATGCCAATTATTAATAAAATACTGCTAACAGATGGAAAATTCCCTTTTACTTCAACCTCAGAAATTAAATCTGGCGCAGTAATATTTATTTTAGAACTGATGTATTTTGCGAATATTGGACCACTTAAAATAGCAGCAG
>CAZEOC010000474.1:0-3189 GCA_964513525.1 uncultured Saprospiraceae bacterium
TAAATCTGGATTTCGTTCATACCCCTTAGTTAATAATTGTATTTCTTGTGATAATTGCATAATTCATATTGTATTTCATCGCAGTATTACAAAGAGTTCATTGCGATTTTATTACTAATAATTTTCTAATTTAACAAAAAAGTAAACCTATTTTCAAAAACTTAAGTTTAGTCATTTGGTAAATTGTCTTAAACTATCCTTAAAGTTAGTTGATAGACTAAATATGGCAAAAAAACTGTTTTATATTTAAATAGAAGAATAATTGATTCGATTAATTATTAATTAACAATGGTTGTAACAATATGACCATTGTCAATTATTCATTAATAATAGATATGAGAAACACGATATTAATAATTATTACCTTGTTCATTGCCAACTTGTCAATTGCACAAGAATATGTTACCAAAAAAACTGCTCCTGAAAAAGCCTTAGAATATTTTCAAGCAGCAAGGGAATTAGGGAATAAAAATGCTTATGAAAAGGCAATTAAATCTTACGAAAAAGCACTTGAAGTAGCACCAAATTTTATTGATGCACAATTATTTTTAGCAGATGCTTATTATGCTTTAGAAGATTTTGACAATGCTGAGAAATGGTTTGAAAGTGTATTATTAATTGATAAAGAATATAATACACGAGTAATTTATGTTTTGGGTGCATTAGAATATCGTATGGATAAATTTGAAGAAGCAATAGTTCATTTAGAAGATTTTTTAACTTTTCCAAGTAAATCAAAAAAACTAACAGCGAAAGCAAAGAAAATATTAGAAAACTGTGAATTTGCTAAATTTGCCGTTAAAAATCCGTTACCATTTGAACCCAAAAACTTAGGGACAATTAATACAGAAGAAGCAGAATATTTACCTTGTTTTACCGCAGATGGTCAATTCATGTTATACACTTCTCGCCATGTTGGTCAAGAGGATTTTTTCAAATCTCAAAAAATAAATGGCGAATGGATTAAGGGTGTAAATATGGGAGAACCCATTAATACAATGGATAATGAAGGTGCACAAACTATCTCCGCAGACGGGACTTTTTTAGTTTATACAGTTTGTAATCGGAATGGAGATTTTGGAAGTTGTGATTTATACTTTTCTGAAATGATAAATGATAAATGGACAACGCCTTATAATATTGATGCACCAATTAATACTCGTGGTTGGGAATCTCAACCTTCGCTTTCTGCTGATGGAAGAACACTTTATTATACCTCAAATAGAGCTGGAGGAAAAGGGAAAAAAGATATTTGGGTTACTTACAGATTGAAGAATGGAAAATGGATGAAACCTCGTAACTTAGGTGAGGAAATTAATACTAATGGAAACGAAGAATCACCATTTATTCATGCTGATGGACAAACATTATACTTCCGTTCAGATATGCACGCAGGAATGGGCGGAACCGATTTATTTATGTCAACTCGTCAAGCAGATGGTTCTTGGTCGAAACCAAAAAACTTAGGTTATCCAATTAATACAAAAGCTGATGAAGGAAGTCTGGTTGTTAGTTTGGACGGAAAAACGGGTTATTTTGCTTCCGATAGAGCAGATTCAAAAGGCGCAACAGATATTTATAGTTTCAATATGCCTGAATCTATTCAACCTAAAGCAGTTACTTACTTTAAAGCAAAAGTAATTGATGCAGCAACTCGATTAGAATTACAAGCAAAAGTGGAATTGATTCAATTATCAAGTGGTTTGACGTATACAGAATCTATTACTTCAAGAGATGGTGAATTTTTAATTTGTTTACCTGCTGGAGATAATTACGCATTGAATGTTTCTCGAAAAGGTTATTTATTTTATTCAGAAAGTTTTGAATTTAAAGAAATAAACTCATTCAATGAGCCATTTGAAGCGAAGGTGGAATTACAACCAATTCCGAAAGAATTTGCTGCGAATGAACCTAATCAATCGACCGAAAAACCAGTTAATTCAACTGTTAATAAGCCTAAACCTACTGTATTAAAAAATGTCTTTTTTGAAACTGGTTCTGCTGATTTAAAATCAATTTCAAAAACGGAGTTGAATAAGTTGGTGAGTTTATTATTAGAAAATCCGAAAATGAAAATTCAGCTAAATGGACATACAGATAATGTTGGGAAAGCTGATAAAAATCAAGTTTTATCTTTAAATCGTGCGATTGCAGTTATGGATTATTTGATTTCAAATGGAATTACGGCAAATAGAGTTTCAGCGAAAGGTTTTGGAGCAAAACAACCGATTGCATCTAACGAAACTCCCGAAGGAAGAAAACAAAACCGTAGGACTGAATTTGTTATTGTTAATTAGAAAATAAAAGCTGTTTAATGTCGATTAAAATCATTAAACAGCTTTATATAGAAATCAAATCACAACTCATGATTCTCTCTAACATAGCCATAACCTGTAATTTGTAAAAATAATGGTAATTTAATTTTATGAATTGTACTCTTTGTATGATTGACCAAACGCATCGGATTAGGAATAACCGAAATAGAATCTCCCATTTCAAGTTGATAATCAAATGAACGACAAATGAATTCAGCTTGATTTTCTTTTATTACACAAAAATAAAAATCTTCCTCTTCTCGTACATCATAAACTTTAGTATTAGTATAAGTTAAATCTACTAAACATAAATCTAACTTATCCCCTTTAGATAATTTGTTTTTCTTAACGACACCTGAAAAACTAATAGATAAGTCTTCTAAATAGGCGTCTATCTTTTGAATATTCAAGTATCGAATAGATAAAAACACAGTAATAATGATTGCTGGACCAAGAATTAAACCTCAACTCTCTTTTAACGCATTTAACATTTTGTAATATTTAAATTGACTAAAATATTCTTTCAATCCTAACTCTAACCGATTTACTAATTGGTGTAAAACTTCTTTTTGCAAATTGATTATTCGGAATTAAAGTATTCGCTTCTGGAAAATAGCATGCTAAATTCCCCTTTGGAATATCGTAAGGAACAATATAAAAAGTATTTGCTCGACGTGTTTTCCCTTCATATTTACTTGTCAAATTAACTTTATCTAATTTTTTTAAATTCCATTTTTTCATATCTTTTTCATTCATAAAAAGAACTCGACGTTCATTATAAACACCTCGATATCGGTCATCTAAACCATAAATTGTGGTATTGAATTGGTCATGCGAACGAATTGTCATCAATAAAAACTCATCTAATTTCAAA